>JBFIDI010000065.1:0-16903 GCA_041581405.1 Burkholderiaceae bacterium | reverse complement strand
TCTGGCTCAGCTCGCTGGCGGTGCCGGAGAGTCGGCAGCGCCAGCATGAGCCCGAGCACGGGCAAAAATTCTGGGACAAAATCAATCACTTCCCGGTGGCCTGTTTTTTACTGGCGGCGTTTTTTTTGCAGGTCAGCCATGGCAGTTACTACACCTTTTACAGTATCTACCTGGAGCAGCTGTCCTATTCCCGCACCACGATCGGCCTGCTCTGGGGGTTGGCGGTGGTGGCCGAGGTGGCGGTGTTCTGGTTTATGCATCATTTGATCCAGCTGCTGGGGCCGCGCACCATCATGCTGGCAACCCTGGCCCTGACCATGTTGCGCTGGTTGCTGATTGGCTATTTTGCCGATTATGCCGGGGTCATCCTGTTTGCCCAGTTGTTACACGCCTTTTCGTTTGGTACCGCCCATGCCGTTTCAATTGAATTGGTGCGGCGTTTCTTTCGCGGTCGACACCAGGGCCAGGGCCAGGCGCTGTTGAGCGCCGTCCCCAAGGACAAGAAGGTGGTGCTGCTGTGCCGCAGCGGCGTGCGTTCGATCGCGGCCGCCAAGCGCGCGACCGAACTCGGCCTGGAGGCCTACAACATCCTGGAAGGTTTCGAAGGCAACCCCGACTCGGACGCACACCGCGGCCACCTGGGCGGCTGGCGCAAGCACGGCCTGCCGTGGCGCCAGAACTGAGCCCGACGCGATGACACAGCAAGCCACCCGACTGGCCGATTGCACGGCCACCGAACTGACCGGGTTGTACCGCGACGGCCGCGCATCCCCCCGGGAAGCCTGCGACGCCGCGCTGGAGCGGATCGAACGCCAGGATGCCCGCATCAACGCCTTCGTGCGTGTCGACGCCGAAGGCGCACGCGCGGCGGCCGACGCCAGCACGCACCGCTGGCACGCCGGCCAGCCCCTGGGCCCGCTCGACGGCGTGCCGGTCTCGATCAAGGACCTGATCCTGACACGTGGCCTGCCCACGTTGCGCGGCAGCCATACGCTGGACATCGACCAGCCCTGGGACGTCGACGCCCCCGCCACCGCGCGGCTGCGCGAAGCCGGCGCCGTGATCCTGGGCAAGACGACGACACCCGAATACGGTTGCAAGGGCGAGACCAACTCGCCGCGCTCGGGCATCACGCGCAACCCGTGGGACCTGGGCAAGACCGCCGGCGGGTCCTCGGGCGGTGCCGCCGCCGCCACCGCCGCCGGCATGGGCGCGATCGCCATCGGAAGCGACGGCGCCGGCTCGGTCCGCATCCCCGCGTCGTTCTGCGGCAACTTCGGGCTCAAGCCCAGCTTCGGCCGCATTCCGGCCTATCCGCTGTCGCCGTTCGGCACCGTGTCCCACCTCGGCCCGCTGACCCGGGACGTGCGCGACGCCGCCATCGCGATGAACATCCTCAAGCAGCCGGACGCCCGCGACTGGACCTCGCTGCCGCCGGACCCGGCCGACTACACCGCGGGCCTGGACGACGGCATCCGCGGGCTGCGCGTGGCTTATTCGCCGACCCTGGGTTACGCGCGCAACGTCGATCCGCAGGTGGCGGCGGCGGTGCACGCCGCCGTGCAGCAGCTCGAGCAACTCGGCGCCATCGTCGAGCAGGTCGACCCGGGTTTCGACGATCCGCTGGACATCACCACCGGGCTCTGGTTCCTGGGCGCCTGGACCGTATGGAACAGCCTGACCGCGCAGCAGCAGTCCGTCTGCGACCCGGACTTCGCCGCCCAGGCCGAACTGGGCCGCCATTTCAGTGCGCTGCAGATCCAGCAACTGAATATGCGCCGCGGCGCGCTCGGCTCGTCGATGCGCCAGTTCATGCAGAACCACGACCTGGTCGTCACCCCCGCCACGGCGGTGCCGGCCTTCGACGCCGTGCCCGCCGGCCATCGACCGATGACCGCCGAGACGATGCTGGGATGGACGCCGTTCAGCTACCCGTTCAACCTGACGCAGCAACCGGCCTGCACGATTCCCTGCGGCTTCACCCGCGAGGGCCTGCCGATCGGCCTGCAGCTGGTGGGACCGATGTTCGGCGACGCCATCGTGCTGCGCGCCGCGCGTGCCTACGAAGCCGCCTGCCCGATTCGCGGCGTGGCGCCGACCATGCAACCGGCATGATGCGTCCTGCGTCGACGCGTACGGCGAATCCCCCCGTGCGCGGCGCCGCGACATTCCCATGAACCCGGCAACCCGGAGACAGATCCCTTGACCTTCCTCGCCATCGACATCGGCAACACCCGGCTCAAGTGGGCGCAATACGAGGCGCCCGGCCCGGGGGCCCGGTTGATCGCCCACGGCGCCGAATTCCTCGACAACGTCGACACCTTGTCCGAAGGTGCCTGGGCGCCACTGCAGGAGCCCGCCAGCATGCTCGGTTGTGTCGTCGCGGGCGAGGCGGTCAAGCGCCGCGTCGAGGAGCAGCTCGAGCTGTGGGACGTCACACCCCAATGGGTGGTCGCCAAGGAGGCCGAGGCGGGCATGCGCAACGGCTACGACCATCCCAGCCGGCTCGGCGCAGACCGCTGGGTCGCGATGATCGGCGCCTGGCATCGGATGCGCTCCCAGGGCGCGGCCCGGCCCATCGTGCTGGCCATGGTCGGCACCGCGGTGACCATCGAGGCCATCGACGCCCAAGGCCAGTTTCTCGGCGGCCTGATCCTGCCCGGCCACGGCATCATGCTGCGCGCGCTGGAATCCGGCACGGCGGGACTGCATGTGCCCACCGGCGAAGTGCGCCTGTTTCCCACCAATACCAGCGATGCACTCACCAGTGGCGGCACCTACGCGATTGCCGGCGCGATGGAACGCATGGTCCAGCACCTGCGCACGCACTGCGGCGCCGAACCCGTGTGTTACATGACCGGTGGCGCCGGCTGGAAGATGGCGCCCAGCCTGGCAAGCCCGTTCGAGCTGGTGGACAACCTGATCTTCGACGGCCTGCTGCACATGGCGCAGGAACGCGCCCAGGCTTCACTGCTCTGATTCCGACGCCGGGCGGCGCTGCCGCCGTTCCGGCGGGCAACGCCCGCTGGCGGCGTCAGTCCCGGCCCACGACCTGCAGGCCGGCCAGGCCCTGGACCTGGGCTTCGCGGGCCTGCGCGAGGATCTGGCTGCGCCATTCGTCGGTATCGACGTAGAACGCGTCCAGGATCTGCTGCTTGATGCGGCCGGCCAGTTCCGCGTCGGCCTGCGGATGCTTGTGCAACCAGTGGTCGGCGCGCAACGCGTCGATGACCTGGGCGATCGGCACCGTGCCGTATTCCATCGCGATCGCCGTGTATTCGGCCTGCGGGCATTCCTCGTAGACGGCATTCCACATCAACCCGGTCAGCCGGGCGGAGGTCGACGAGCCATCGTAGAACGACGTGATCGGCGTTGCACCGTCGCCGCCCCACCACTGGCGCGCCCGCCGCAGTGCGATCGGGTCGTCCTTGCAGGCGAAGATGCGCTCGCCCACGCCCGTGGGCCCGAGCCCGGTGTGCAGGTCGATCCAGCCCAGCCGCCGCGCGTCGCGGGCATGGCGGCGCAACACCTGGCGCAGCGTGACGTTGCTCCAGGTCGGCGCGGTCCCGCCGAAAAACAGGCCATCGGCGAACGCATATTGCCCCTGGGTCACCGCGGCCTGGTAACGCTGCATGCCATGGTGCTTCACGTAGTCGGCGATCGCCTGGCGGTTCGCATCGTCCGGCGGCCACTGCGCGGGCAGCAACAGGTCGTGCAATTCGGCATAGGCCTCGTTGACCGGCAGCGGCTGGGCGTAGTCGCTGAAGTTGCGGTTCAGGTCGACGTTCTCCTGCGTCACGCGGCGCCGATGCGAAAAGCCGTGCGGGTTGAGCCCATGCAGGTACAACACCGCGACGCCCGATGCCCGGACCTGCGACAACCATGCGTCGTCATGCAGCGAGGCCACCTGCACGCCGCTGCCGCAGAAACCCTCGACACCGTGGCAGGCACTGGAGACGATCAACATGGCCTCGGCATGCGGATCGCCGGCAACGGCCACGTCCATGGCCAGCACCTCGCCGTCGCGGCCCTGCAGCGGATGTTCGTACGAGGTCACCGGCAAGCCTGCCTTGGCGGCCCCTTCCAGGAAACGCGTGCGGGCCTGGGCGTAACTGCCGGAAAAAGCCTGGTCGAGGGCGATCATTTGCCGGCTCCCTGCGCATCCCGGGCGAACCACGCCTCGACCAGCCGCACCCAGTAGGTGGCACCGAGCGGAATCAGTTCGTCGTTGAAGTCGTAACTGGGGTTGTGCAGCATGCACGGGCCGCCGCCGTGGCCCGCCTCGCGGTGGCCGCCGTCGCCGTTGCCGATGAAGCAATACGCGCCGGGCTTGGCCTGCAGCATGTAGGCGAAGTCCTCGGCGCCCATGGTCGGCTCCTGTGCCAGCACGTTGTCGGCACCGACGATGTCCTGCATCACGTTGCGCGCGAATCCGGCCTGCGCCGCCGCATTGACGGTCGCCGGATAGTTGCGCACGAAGCGGAAGTCGCACTGCGTGCCGAAGGCGGCGCAGGTGTGTTCGGCCACCTCGCGCATGCGCCGCTCGATCAGTTCCAGCACCTCGGTCGTGAAGGTGCGCACCGTGCCCTGGATCTCGCAATGATCCGGAATCACGTTGGACGCCTCGCCGGCATGGATCATCGTCACCGAGATCACGCCGGCGTCGATCGGCTTCATGTTGCGGCTGACGATGGTCTGGAAGGCCTGCACCATCTGGCAGGCCACCGGCACCGGATCGATGCCGTTGTGCGGCATCGCCGCATGTCCGCCCTTGCCGGTGATGCGGATCCTGAACTCGTTGGTCGAGGCCATCACCGGCCCCGGGCTCACCGCGAACTGCCCGACCTGGTAACCCGGCCAGTTGTGCATGCCGAACACCGCCTCCATGTCGAACTTGCTGAACAGGCCGTCCTTGATCATCTCGCGCGCCCCGCCGCCGCCCTCCTCGGCCGGCTGGAAGATCAGGTAGACCGTGCCGTCGAAGTTGCGGTTCGTGGCCAGGTGCTGCGCCGCGGCCAGCAACATCGCGGTGTGGCCGTCATGGCCGCAGGCGTGCATCTTGCCGGCATGCTGGCTGGCGTGTTCGAAGGTGTTGAACTCCTGCATCGGCAGTGCGTCCATGTCCGCGCGCAGGCCGATGGCGCGCGACGACGTGCCGTTCCTGACGATGCCGACGACACCGGTGGTGCCCATGCCGCGCTCGATCGGGATGCCCCACTCCGTCAGCTTGGCCGCGACCACGTCGGCGGTACGCACCTCCTGGAAACACAGCTCCGGATGCGCATGAATGTCGCGACGCACCGCGGCAATGGCCGCGGACTGGGTGAGGATGGAATCGATGACTTTCATGCAGGTACTCTCCTGGGAGCCGAAACGAGATGGTCGTGGTTGCACGTTCCCATGTGCCGGCCGTTGGGTGTTGATCTAAGATGGCGGTCCGCGCCGCCGCCGTTAGTCTACTGCCCGCAGGCAATCCCTGCCCGAACCCGATCCCGGGGCGGCCACGCGTAGCCGCCGACCGAGCCAGGAACACCATGAACGCCGTCACCACCACCACTGTGCGGGGGGCCTGCCCGCACGACTGTCCCGATGCCTGCGCGCTGATCACGACGGTGCAGGGCGGCATCGCGATCAAGGTCCAGGGCAACCCGGAGCACGACCATACCAACGGCGTGTTGTGCACCAAGGTCTCGCGTTATACCGAACGCAGCTACCACCCGCAGCGGGTACTGACGCCGCTCAGGCGCGTCGGCCCCAAGGGCGCCGGGCAGTTCGAGCCCGTCGACTGGGACACGGCGCTGGCCGACATCGCCGCGCGCCTGCGGCGGATCGCCACGCGCGGGCCCGGCGCCGCCCAGGCCATCCTGCCCTACAACTATGCCGGCACCATGGGCCTGGTGCAGGGCGACAGCGTGTCGGCACGTTTCTTCAACCGGCTGGGGGCCTCGCTGCTCGACCGCACCATCTGCTCCAACGCCGGCGGCGAGGCACTGGTGCATACCTTCGGCGGCAAGGTCGGCATGCGGGTCGAGCATTTCGCGCAGGCCAGGCTGATCCTGATCTGGGGCAGCAATTCGATCGCCAGCAACCTGCACTTCTGGCGTTATGCGCAGGAGGCCAAACGCAAGGGCGCGCGGCTGGTGTGTATCGACCCGCGGCGCACGGAAACGGCCGACAAGTGCCATGAACATGTCGCGCTGCTGCCGGGCACCGACGCGGCGCTGGCGCTGGGCCTGATGCACGAACTCATCGTGCACGACTGGCTCGACCACGACTACCTGCAGCGACACACGCAGGACTGGGAGCGGATGCGCGAACGCGCGCTGCAATGGCCGCCGCAACGCGTGGCCGCCGTCTGCGGCATCGACCCCGACCAGGTGCGCCGGCTCGCGCGCGACTACGGAGCCTGCCGCGGAGATGGCGGTTCGGCGGCGATCCGTGTCAACTACGGCGTGCAGCGCGTGCGCGGCGGCGGCAACGCGGTGCGTGCCATCGCCTGCCTGCCGGCACTGATCGGCGCCTGGCGGCAACGCAGCGGCGGCGTGTTGTTGTCCAGTTCCGGCCAGTTTCCGGTGCAACGCGCGGCGCTCGAGCGCCCCGACCTGCGCCAGGGCCCGTCCCGCACCATCAACATGGTGCAGATCGGCGACGCCTTGCTGCAACCGGCGTCGGAATCCTTCGGCCCGGCGATCGAGGCCGTGATCGTCTACAACAGCAACCCGGTCGCGGTGGCGCCCGAATCCGCCAAGGTGGCACGGGGTTTTGCGCGCGAAGACCTGTTCACCGTCGTGCTCGAACACTTCCAGACCGACACCGCCGACCATGCCGACTACATCCTGCCGGCGACGACACAACTGGAGCACTGGGACGTGCACTACAGCTACGGCCATACCGACGTGGTACTGAACCGCCCCGCCATTGCGCCGCAGGGGCAGGCGAAAACCAATACGCAGATCTTCCGGGAACTGGCTCGGCTCATGGGTTTCGACGACCCGTGTTTCCGGCAGGACGATGAGTCCCTGTGCCGCATGGCCTATGGAGACGCGGTCGATTTCGAACAATTGCTCGCACAGGGTTTTGCGTCGCTCGGTCTGCCCGAGGCACCGTATGCCAACGGCGGCTTTCCCAGCGCTTCGGGCAAGTGCGAGTTCTTCAGCCAGCGCCTGGCCGACATGGGGCAGGACGGCCTGCCCGACCATGTGCCGAACTACGAGGTGCCGGGCTCGTCGCCCGAATACCCGCTGGCGATGATCTCGCCGCCGGCGCGCAACTTCCTGAACTCGACCTTCGTCAACGTGACCAGCCTGCGCGACATCGAGGGTGAACCCATCCTGGAGATGCACGCCGCCGACGCCGAGGCACGCGGTCTCGCCGGCGGCACGGTCGTGCGCGTGTTCAACCAGCGCGGCAGTTACCGCTGCAAGTTGGTGGTCTCGTCCCGCGCCCGCCCCGGCGTCGTCAACGGCCTGGGCGTCTGGTGGCGCAAGCTGGGGCTGGACGGGAAAAACGTCAACGAACTGACGAGCCAGAAACTGACCGACATCGGACGCGCGCCGACGTTTTATGACTGCCTGGTGGAGGTGGCGGCGGGTTGACATCCTTGGCGCGTGGCGGGCTGCAAGCACGGACCTGCCACTTGGCGATGAAGCCGACCAAGGGCTCGATGCGCCATGCGGGTTGCAATACACGGCGCGGCTCCATCCCGACGACAAGACGCGCGGCGCAGCACAAATGATGGCGGCGGGCATCCGGAACATGCGTGATGCGTTGCATCGGGTGCAGGCCCAGGATGTCTTGCCAGTCGTCAAGGTCAAAGACAACGCGAACAAAGGAAAGGCAGGCGGGAAATGGGCACCGAAGGCGACAACGCAACTTTGTCGATTGGTGAGATTGCCCAGCGTATCCGCATGATCCGGGGCCGGCGCGTCGTTCTGGATACCGATCTGGCGGGGTTTTACGGCGTTGCGACCGCGCGATTCAATCAGCAAGTGCGGCGAAATCTCTTGCGATTTCCATCTGACTTCATGTTTCAACTCGACGAGGAGGAATTCACGGCTTTAAGATTGCAAATTGCAAGCTTAAAGGCGGGGCGCGGCCAGCATCGCAAATACCTGCCACTGGCGTTCACCGAGCATGGCGCCATCATGGCGGCCACCCTGTTGAACAGCCCACGGGCCACCGAAATCAGCGTACACGTGGTACGCGCGTTCGTCGAACTCAAGTCGATGCTCGCCAGCAACCGCGAGATGGCCGACAAGCTCTTTCAGCTCGAGCGCAGGGTGTCTCGCCATGACCTGGCCATTGCCGAACTGATCGACTCCATGCGCGCATTGCTCTCTCCACCAGATCCGCCCAAACAGCCCATGGGCTTCGTCACGCCGCAGACCAAGAGCAAGAAGGCCCAGGCGCGACTCAAGGCCTGACATCCGGCGCCAGTGTCGTAGTGCAAGACATGAACCCAACCCCGATTACCATCAGCGTCGCGTCACGGGTCCAGCCACTCCTGGCGCATGCAAGTACACGGCACGGAACTGTCCCTCCCCGTGATCGTGATTATTGAAGTGCCGGGCAACAAGGCATGATGAACATCCGACTTACCGTTGCGTTGGCGCTGCTGGTGGTCGCCCATGCTGCTCTTCAGGCTCCAGATGGATACACCGGCGAGCGTCTGCGCATGACCATCGGGCTCGGCGTGTGCGCTGCCGTAATCCGTTGGCTCAGTGGTGTCCGCTACATGGGCGAAATTCCGGCATGGGCCAGACAGAACCGGGCTCGGGTCTGGGTGCTGCTTCTGGCCATTCTCGCCATCACCTTGTCGAGCGTGTGGCAGGTGTCCCAGAATGACAGACCAGTCGGGGCGGTATTGGTCCGGTTCATCGAGTCTGCAGTGTTTTTCACGGCACTCGTCATCGTCGGCCAGTGGCTGCACAGCCGTCTTGCAGTGGGTATCCTGCGCGATCGGGGCTGGGTCTGGTCCAGGCAATTCGAAGGGTTGACCAAGTTTCAGGGTGACGACCACCCGGCCCGGTCCGGCCGGTACGCATTCCATACCGTCACGCTCCTCCATCCTCCAGCACCATCTGCGCCCCCTTCTCCGCCACCATCACCGTCGGCGTGTTCGTATTGCCCGACGTGATGTTCGGGAACACCGACGCGTCGATGACGCGCAGTCCCGCCACTCCGTGCACGCGCAGGCGGTTGTCGACGACGGATGTCCGCGGATCGGGGCCCATCGCGCAACTGCCCACCGGATGGAAGATGGTGTCGGCGCGCGCGCGGAAGTCCAGCAGCAAGGCGTCGTCTCCCCGACAGGCGGAGCCGGGCAGGATTTCCGATGCGATCACTTCGCGCAATGGCGCGCTCGCTGCGAGCTTGCGCAGCACACGTGATGCTGCCAGCGCCAGCGCGACGTCGTGCGGGGTCGACAGGTAGTTCGGCACGATACGCGGCGGCTCCATCGGATCGCCGGACGCAATGGCGATGGAGCCCCGGCTGGTCGGCCGGCAGGCATGGGCCGACATCGAGAAACCGGGGAACGGGTCCGGACGCATCTGGCGCCATCGGTCACCGTCGCCATCGCGGGTGCTGTAGCTGGCGGGGTTGAAATACAGCTGCAGTTCGGGCACCGCGGCATCCGATCGGGCCGCGACAAACCCGCCGGCCTGGTTCACGCCCATCGACAGCGGCCCACGCCGGTTCCAGGCAAACCGCAGCGCGGCGCCCAGCTTGCCGTGCCACGATCCGAGCGTGTCGTTGAGCGTGGGAACCCGCGCGCGGTAGACGTGGGTGATGTGCAGATGGTCCTGCAGACCACGGCCGACCATGGGCAGGTCGGCCACGACCGCGATGCCGTGGTACGCGAGCAGGCCCGGGTCGCCAATGCCCGAGAGTTGCAGCAGCTGCGGCGAATTGACCGCCCCGCCACACACGATGACCTGCCCACGGGCATGGGCGTGCAGCAGCTGGCCGTTCCGGAGGTATTCGACGCCCACGGCACGGCGTCCCACCGTCAGCACCCGCAGCACATGGGCCTGCGTCCGCACATCCAGATTGCCGCGGTGCTGCGCCGCACGCAGATACGCGCGTGCGGTCGACTCCCGCCAGCCGCCGCGGGTATTGACCTGGTAGATGCCGACACCGAGCATCGACGGCCCGTTGAAGTCGTCGATACGCGCGATACCCAGCGCCTGGGCCGCCGCCAGGAAACGCTGGCACAGGGGATGCACCTGATGGTCGATGCGTTCGACCCGCATCGGACCGCCGGCGCCGCGCAGTTCGCTGGCGCCGTCGGCATGGTCCTGCGCGCGCCGGAACATCGGCAACACGTCGTGCCAGCCCCAGCCCGGATTGCCGGCGTCTCGCCAGTCGTCGAAGTCCTGCGGCAGGCCCCGCACATAGGCCATGGCATTGATCGAGCCCGAGCCGCCCAGCAGCTTGCCGCGCGGCCAGTAGCAGCGGCGACCGTCGAGCGCCGGCTCGGGTTCGGTCCGGTACATCCAGTTCACGCGCGGGTCGTGGAAGGTCCGTGCGTAGCCGATCGGCAGCCGCACCCACAGGCGCCGGTCGCTGCCGCCGGCCTCGAGCAGCAACACCGTGTGACCCGGGTCGTGCGTCAGCCGGTGGGCCAGCACGCAACCCGCCGTGCCGGCACCGACGATGATGGTGTCCCAGGTGGTGGGCATGACGCGCCAGTGTCGCCGGGCGGGCGGGCGGACGCAAGATCCCGGCGCGCGGCGGCGCACCCGGAACTAGGCGATGGCCGGCAACTCCAGCGCCACGCCATATTCCTGCGCCGCATCCAGCACGGTGCCCAGCTGGTCGAACGCATAGGTGGAGAACACCAGCAGGTCGAAACGGTCCAGCTCCAGCCGCAGCGCCGCACACGGCACGTGGTGGTGGCCGGTCAGCCGCAACTCGCCCACCGGCCAGGCGGACTCCCGCAGGTCGAGCGCAAACAGCTTGGACAGGGTGTCGCGGCAGCGCGGGCCTTCGATGTGGATACGGCAACGCGCGTGACCCAGGTCGGTCACCGCGCCGACATCCGCGGGAAGATGCTGGCGCACGGACGCCAGCAGATCCGTGCCCGGGCTCGTCAACAGCTGGTATTCGCAGGGCCCGGTGCACAACAGCAGGCCGGCCGCGACGCGGGCCACGGAACCGGTGCGTTGCGGCACGGCGCCGATGCCCGGGATGCCGGCCAATGCCGTACGCAAGGCTTCTGCGCCCGAGGTCCAGGTGTGGATCTGCAGCAGGCCGGCCATGGTTTCGGCGCGCAGCCTCACGCCGATGGCGCCGCCCGGCGCCGGACGCTCGCCGGGTTTGTGGCCCTCGAACGGACTGCGATGGGCGGGCGTGGCACGCACGGCGGGTTCAGACACGGTAACGCTCCCCATCCTTGTCCAGGAAACACGGATCGACGACCCGGAGCCGGTATTGCCGGCCGTGTACCGGCGAGGCGGCGATCACCTCCTGGCCGACATGGCGCAGCCCGCCTTGCAGCAGGCCGAGCGCAATCGCCTTGCCGACTTCCTTCGAATAGGTCGTGGAGGTGACATGGCCGCGCCCATGCCCCTGGATCGCGTCGTCGGCAAAAAACAGGATGGCGCCGTTGTTCGGCGGCTCGCCGGCGCTGACCGCCTCCAGGCCCACCAGCGTCGGCCGGTCCTCACGAGCCAGGTTCGCGCTGGTCTTCAGGGCCCCGCCCCAGAACGGCTTGATGGTGCTGGCCATCCGGCCCATGCCCATGTCGTCCAGCGTCGTACGGCCGTCCATCTCGGAGCCCACGACATGGCCTTTCTCGATGCGCAGCGAACCCAGCGCCTCCAGTCCGTACGGACGCAGTTGCCAGGGTTTGCCGGCATCGAGCAGATGGTCCCAGACCTGGCGCCCGAAATGGGTGGGCGTATAGACCTCGTAGGCCAGTTCGCCCGAGAAGGTCAGCCGGATGATGCGCAACGGGATGCCGGCCAGAGCGCCGGTGCCTTGGGTATCCAGCACGCCCATGTGCCCGAGTGCGTCGGTGCTGCAATCGACCTCGGGGAACGCGGCCTCGAGCACCTCGCGCGACTTCGGTCCGGCCATGCTCATCGCCGCCCACTGGTCCGACACCGAGGCCACGGTCACGCGCAGTTCCGGCCACACCACCTGCAGCAGGAACTCGAGGTGGCTCATGACCCTGGCCGCCTGTGCGGTGGTCGTGGTCATGAAGAATTCCGTCTCGCCAATGCGGCTGGTCGTGCCGTCATCCATCACGATGCCGTCTTCGCGCAGCATGAAGCCGTAACGCGCCTTGCCCACCGGCAGCTTCGAGAAGCCGTTCACGTAGACCCGGTTCAGGAACTCGGCGGCGTCCGGCCCCTGCACGTCGATCTTGCCCAGCGTGGACACGTCGGCAATGCCGACCTGTTCGCGCACGATGGCCATCTCGGCCTTGTAGGCCTCGGACAGCGTGGCGCCATGGCCGTGGTACCACAGCGGACGTTTCCACGCGCCGGCCTCCATCATGTCGCCGCCATTGGCCACATGCCAGTCGTGCATCGGGGTGCGCCGCACCGCCGCCAGGTGGCTGCGCACGCTGCGCCCGGCCAGCGCGCCGATGGTCACCGGGGTGAACGGCGGACGGAAGGTCGTGGTGCCGACGGCGTCCAGCCCCAGTTCGCGCCGCGCCGCCATGATGGACAAGGCGTTGAGGTTGGAGGTCTTGCCCTGGTCGGTGCCCATGCCCAGCGTGGTGTAGCGCTTGAGATGTTCGACCGACCGGTAACCTTCACGGTGCGCCAGGTCGATGTCGTCGACCGTCACGTCGTTCTGGAAATCGACAAAGGCGTTGCTCTTGCGAGCGGGCATCAGGATCGGCGGCGCCGCGGCGAACGCCATCGACGCGTCGTCCGCCGCCAGTGGCCCGGAGGATTCGGGCACGTCGATCGACTTGCCAAGCCCTTCGCAGGCCTGCTGCGCCGCCAGCCAGCCGCTGCGCAGCGCACCGGCCAGGTCCTGGGCGCCGACCATGGCACCGGCGCCGAAATGGCCGCGGTCGAATCCGCCCGGGACGAATCCCGCGACCTCGTCCCGATAGACCGGCTTGATGCCCCGGTGCGAACTCAGGTGCACGCTCGGCGTCCAGCCACCCGACATCGCCACCAGGTCGACATCGACCGTCGTGCCCTTGCCGGCGGCGAGCGCCCGGGTGGCGAAGTCGTACGGCACCAGCGTGCAGCGGCCCACGCGCGAGCCGCCCTGAGCATGCGCCACGGCCGTGGCCGGCCGCACGTCGATGCCGGCGTCGCGCGCACGCTGCAGCACGGCCTCGCCGGGGCTGGGGCGCAGGTCGGCCACGCAGACCGACGCCCCCGCGCGGGCCAGCGCAATCGCGTCGCCGTAGGCCGCGTCGTTGTTGACCGCAAACACCGCGTTGCGCCCCGGCAGCACCGCATAACGATGGACATAGGTGCCGACGGCGCCCGCGAGCATCACGCCTGGCAGATCGTTGCCGGCGAACACCAGCGGGCGTTCCAGCGCGCCGCAGGCCATGACGATACGCGCCGCGCGCATGATGTGCAGGCGTTGGCGCGCCTTGCCGCGCGATGCATCGGGCGTGCCGGGTTCGCACCGTTCGACGATGCCGACGGTATTGCCGTCGTACAGGCCGAACGCCGTGGACCGGGTCAGCCACCGGACCCGGCCCGTGGCCTGCAACTCGTTCAGGGTCCGGGCCAGCCATTGCGATGCCGCACTGTCGAGCGCGTGGCCGAGCAGGCTGCCACCGGCCAGGAAGTCCTGTTCGACCAGCGCCACGTCCAGGCCCGCCTGCGCCGCGCCCAGCGCGGCGCTCAGGCCGGCGGGGCCGGAGCCGATGACCAGCACGTCGGTGAAACCATGGTGCCAGTCGTAACGGTCCGGGTCGGGTTGCGTCGTCGCCTGGCCCAGGCCGGCCGCCTTGCGGATGAAATGCTCGTAGAACATCCAGGCCTTGCGCGTCGGGCCCATGAAGGTCTTGTAGTAGAAACCGGCGACGAACAGCGGCGACAACCAGCCGTTGACCGCCATCAGGTCGAACTCGACCGAGGGCCAGGCATTCTGCGTGTGCGTCTGCAAGCCCTCGTGCAGTTCCAGCGTGGTGGCGGCGATGTTGGGCTCGCGGCGCGCGCCGCTGCCCACGGTGAGCAAGGCGTTGGGCTCCTCGATGCCGGAGGCCAGGATGCCGCGCGGGCGGTGGTACTTGAACGACCGCGCCACCAGGTGCCGGCCATGGGCGAGCAGCGTGGCCGCCACGGTGTCGCCGCCCAGGCCGGACAGGAACTGGCCGTCGTGGGACAAGGTCACCACACGGCTGCGGTCGACGCGCCCGCCACGGGCAAGCCGGAATGCGCCGGCGTCGCTGTTCGCAGCCCCGCCGCTCATGCCAGCGGCCTTTCGCGCGCCGGCATAACGGCCAGGATGTCGTGGCTCACGGTGTCGCGGCGCACCACCAGCCAGCGCCGACAGGCCAGCGTGTGTTGCCAGAATTCCAGGTGTTCGCCCTTGGGGTTGTCGCGCAGGTAGACCGCGTCGACCCAGGCGTCGTGGTGTTCGGCCCCCAGCGGCGGATAGGTCTTGCTCGCATCGCCGAAATAGCTGAACTCGTCGTGATCGCGTTCGCCGCAGTAGGGACAGGTGATTCGGAGCATGGCGCGGTCGGGCTACTGCAGATGGTTGTAGGGGCCGTAACCGGCCTCGTCGATCGTCCGCCCCTGGGCGAAGCGGTCCATCGTGAAACCGGCGCTGAGTTCGTGCGGCTGGTCGTTGGCAATGGTGTGCGCGAAACACCAGCCCGAGGCGGGCGTGGCCTTGAAGCCGCCGTAACACCAGCCACCGTTGAGATACAGGCCGGGCACCGGCGTGGTCGTGATGATGGGGCTGCCGTCGGGTGTCATGTCCATGATGCCGCCCCAGTGGCGCAGCAGGCGCAGCCGCGAGGCGAAAGGCATCAGGCTGGCCAGGCCCTGCATGGTCTCGGCAATGCTGGGCAGGTTGCCGCGCTGCGCATAACTGTTGTAGCGGTCGATGTGGCCGCCGAACACCAGGCCACCCTTGTCGGACTGCGAGACGTAGAAATAGGTGGCTGACCACACGACCACATGGTGCACGACCGGCTTGATCGATTCGGTGACGAAAGCCTGCAGCACGTGGCTCTCGATCGGCAGCCGCAGACCGGCCTTGTGGGCCAGCACCGAGGTGTGGCCCGCCACCGCCACCGCGGTCTTGCCGGCGCCGATGTCGCCGCGGCTCGTCTTGACGCCGACGATGCGTTCGCCCGACCACAGATAGTCCAGCACCTCGCAGTTCTGGATGATGTCCACGCCCAGGCTGTCGGCCGCGCGCGCATAACCCCAGGCCACCGCGTCGTGGCGCGCCGTGCCGGCATCGGGCTGCAACATGCCGCCGTAGATCGGGAACCGCGCCTGCGAGGAGAAATCCAGGTAAGGCGCCTCCTGGCGGACCTCCTCGCGGGTCAGGATCTCGGCGCGGATGCCGTTGAGCCGCATGGTGTTGGCGCGGCGCACCAGGGAGTCCAGCGACGCCTGCGAGCAGGCCGCGAACAGGTAACCGCGGGGCGAGAACATCACGTTGTAGTTCAGGTCCTGCGACAGGTCGCGCCACAGCGACATCGCATGTTCGTAGAACGCCGTGTTCTCCCGCATCATGTAGTTCGAGCGCACGATGGTGGTGTTGCGGCCCACGTTGCCCGAACCGATGTATCCCTTCTCGAGGATCGCGATGTTGCGCATGCCATGGTTGCGCGCCAGGTAATACGCGGTCGCCAGCCCATGGCCGCCACCGCCGATGATGACTACGTCGTAGGTCTTCTTCGGCTTCGGGTCGCGCCAGGCGCGCTCCCACGCCTGGTGGCCGCCCAGGGCGTTCTTGAACAGCGACCAGGCCGAATAACGCTGGGCCATGCCTACATCCTCATGCGTCGGGCTTGCGGATCGAACGGGGGTTCCGACTGCAGCCGCGCGGCGACACGTTCACCGAGGATCTCGATTTCCAACCGCAGGTCCGGCTTGACCAGTTCGCTCGGAATATAACCCTGCGCCAGCGACTGCTCGACCCAGTGGCCGTAGCCGCCCGACGTGACCCAGCCTACGACCTTGCCGTCGACCCAGATCGGCTCGTCGCCCATCACGTCGGTGTCGACGGCATCGACGACCAAACACACGCGGGTGCGTTTCGGCCCGTCCTGCTTCTCCTTGAGCGCCGCGGCCTTGCCGATGAAGTCGGGCTTGTCGAGCTTGACGAAGCGATCCAGCCCGGCCTCGAACGGGCCGTAGATCGGGCGGAACTCGCGGAACCAGGTGCCGAAGTGTTTCTCGAGCCGCAGGCAGAGCAACGCGCGCATGCCGAAATTCTTCAGGCCCAGGTCGGCGCCGGCATCCTGGATGCTCTGGTACAGCCGGCGCTGGTATTCGGGCGCGACCCAGATCTCGTAGCCCAGGTCGCCGGTATAGGTGACGCGGTTGACCCTGGCACGCACGGTGGCGACCTCCATTTCGCGGTAATCCATGAAGCGCAAGGCCTCGTTGGATACGTCGTCGTCGGTCAGGCGCTGCAGCAGCTCGCGCGCCTTCGGGCCGGCGATCGACAGGCCGATGAGTTTCATGCCCAGCGCTTCGATACGCACCGAGCCATCCTTGGGCAGGTGTTGTTCGAACCAGCGCATGTGGTAGACCTGCGCCTGGCTCGAGCCCCACATCATGAAGCGATCCCCGGCGGCCTTGGCAATCGTGAAGTCGCCGATGATCTTGCCCTGCGGGTTGAGCATCGGCGTGAGCATGATGCGGCCCTGCCTGGGCATGGTGTTCGTCATCATCTGCAGCAGCCACTGCTCGGCGCCCGGCCCGGTGATCTCGTACTTGGCGAAGTT
>JBFIDI010000064.1:0-16927 GCA_041581405.1 Burkholderiaceae bacterium | reverse complement strand
GCCGTCAGCGCCTCGACCGTCAGGCCCAGGCCGAAACCCTTGTGGCCGTAGCTCAGCCCGCCGATCGGCAGGATGGTTCCGGGCGGGTCCTGCGCCAGCACGGCCGGGTCGTTCGTCGGTTCGCCGCGGGCATCGATCAGCCAGGGTTCGGCAAAGGTCTCGCCGGCCGCCGCCTTGCGGTTGCACATGCCATTGGTCGTGATCGAGGCCGAGATGTCGATCAGCACCGGCGCGCTTGACGTCGGGAACCCGATCGCGATCGGGTTGGGCGTCATCACCGCGCGGGTGCCGCCGAACGGCGCCACGCTGGCGGCGTTCGGGTCGGAGCAGGCGACGACACCGAGCAGGCCTTCTTCCGCCACGCGCATCAGATACACCGCCAGGCAGGCGATATGGTGGCTGCGCCGGATCACCAGCGACGCGACGCCGTACTGGCGCGCAGCGGGGATCGTGTGGTCGAGGGCGCGCTCCATCAGCCAGGGGCCGGGCAGGCGTCGCCCGTCCCACAACATGGCCGCGGGCTTGGTGTTGACCACGTCGGGCTCTCCGCTCGTGGCCATGCGCCCCTGCTCGATCTCCTTCAGGTACGGCGCCAGCAGGGCCAGGCCATGCGTGTCGTGCCCGAGCAGGTCGCCGTCGAGCAGGGTCCGCGCCACGCTGCGCGCGATGGGTTGGTCGAGACCGGCCGCATGCAGCAGGTCGTGGGCCATGGTGAGCAAGGCGTCGGCGCGGTAGCGTGGCGGCATGGAAGCATCCTGTCGTGGTGGTTGTGGTGGGAGGGGAGGTGTTTTGCTGTAATGATGCCAGAGCGACAGTCGCCGATCGCGCATTCAACCATCACGAGGAGTCACGCCATGCCCGGTATCTTCGACCAGGACCTGCCACGCAACCCGGCCAACTACGCCGCCATCTCGCCGCTGTCGTTCATCGAGCGCACGGCCGAGGTCTATCCGCAGCGACTGGCCGTGGTGCACGGCGAGTTGCGGCGGACCTGGGCCGAGGTCTACCGGCGTTCGCGCCAGCTGGCCAGTGCACTGGTGGCACGCGGCATCGGCAAGGGCGATACCGTGGCGGTCATGCTGCCCAATACGCCGCCGATGGTGGAGGCCCATTTCGGCGTGCCGATGGCCGGGGCCGTGCTCAACGCGCTCAACACCCGGCTCGATGCCGAGACGATTGCCTTCATGCTCGACCATGGCGAGGCCAGGGCCGTCATCGTCGATCCGGAGTTCGCCCCGGTGATGCAGCGGGCGCTGGCGCTGCGCCAGTCCACCGCGCCGATGCTGGTGATCGATGTCGAGGACGCGGTGTTCGGCCCCGGCACGCCCATCGGCAGCACGACCTACGAGGAACTGCTGGCGCTCGGTGATGCCGAGTTCGCCTGGGCACTGCCCGACGACGAATGGGATGCGATCGCGCTGAACTACACCAGCGGTACCACCGGCAACCCCAAGGGAGTGGTCTACCACCACCGGGGCGCGGCGACCAATGCGATCTCCAACATCCTGGAGTGGGACATGGCGAAACATCCGGTCTACCTGTGGACCCTGCCGATGTTCCATTGCAACGGCTGGTGTTTCCCTTGGACGATCGCCGCGCGTGCCGGCGTCAACGTGTGCCTGCGCAAGGTCGAGGCGCAGGCGATCTTCGATGCGATGCGCGCGCATGGCGTGACCCACTACTGCGGCGCGCCGATCGTGCACGGGCTGCTGGTGCATGCGCCGGCGGCGATGAAACACGGCCTGCCGGCCGGCATCAAGGCCATGGTCGCCGGCGCCGCGCCACCGGCGTCGATGATCGAAGGCATGGAGCAGATGGGGTTCGACCTGACCCATGTCTACGGCCTGACCGAGGTCTACGGCCCGGCCACGGTGTGCGCGAAACATCCGCAGTGGGACGCGCTGGACATCGGCGAGCGCGCCCGGCTCAACGCCCGCCAGGGCGTGCGTTACCACCTCGAGCGCGACGTGCGGGTGCTCGATCCGGCCACGATGACGCCGGTGCCGCAGGACGGCGAAACCATGGGCGAGATCATGTTCCGCGGCAACATCGCGATGAAGGGCTACCTGAAGAACCCGAAGGCCACGGGCGAGGCGTTTGCCGGCGGCTGGTTCCACAGCGGCGACCTGGCCGTCATGTACCCGGACGGCTACATGAAGATCAAGGACCGCAGCAAGGACATCATCATCTCGGGCGGCGAGAACATCTCGTCGATCGAGGTCGAGGACGTGTTGTACCGGCATCCGGCCGTGCTGGCCGTGGCGGTCGTGGCCAAGGCCGATGCACGCTGGGGCGAGACGCCGTGTGCCTTTGTCGAACTCAAGGCCGGCGCGATGGTCAGCGAGCAGGACATCGTGCTCCATTGCAAGCAGCACCTGGCCGGCTTCAAGGTGCCGCGCGCCGTGGTGTTCGGCGAACTGCCCAAGACCTCGACCGGCAAGATCCAGAAGTTCGAGTTGCGCCAGCGCGCGGGTTCGGCGCAGGCGATCGACGTGTAGCCGGTGCATGCGCGGCGCCGCCCGCCGCCGCATGACTGGCGGTGCGGCACCAGCGGGTTTCAGTCACCCATCACGATGCCTTCGCGCCGCGGATCGGCGCCACCCAGCCACAGGGTCTGGCCGTGCGCCTGGCCGCGCGTGATGGCCTGCAGGCCACTGGTCATGCCGATCTCGCGTACCTCGTGGCCGCGTGCCTTGAGCGCGTCGACGGTGGCCGCGGGGAAGCGTTTTTCCTCCAGCAGCGTCGGGCCGTTGAGCGATGCGAAGTTGGGCAGGTTGATCGCCTGCTGCGGCAACATGCCCCAGTTGAGCACGCCGTAGACGGTCTTGGCGGTGTAGTGGATGATCAGCGCGCCGCCGGGGCTGCCGCCGCTCATGACCAGGGCACCGGTGGCCTTGTCGAACACCAGCGTGGGCGCCATCGACGAACGCGGGCGCTTGCCGGGCTGCACCCGGTTCGCGATCGGCGCGCCGTTGGCGTCGGCGGGGGCGAAGCTGAAGTCGGTGAGTTCGTTGTTGAGCAGGAAGCCGCGCACCATCTGGCGAGCGCCGAAGCCGTCCTCGATGGTGGTGGTCATGGCCAGTGCATTGCCGTGGCTGTCGACGATGGAAATATGCGAGGTGCCGTATTCGACCTGGTCGGGCATCGGCGCGAACGAGGTCTTCATGCCGCCGGGGCTGCCCGGCTGGGCCGTCTTCATGCTCTGCGCGCCCGGAGCCTGGCCGATCAGCCTGGCGCGGGTCGCCAGGTAGGCCGGGTCGAGCAGGCTCATCCAGCTGCCGGCCGGCGGCGACACGAACGCCGGGTCGGCGAGGTACAGGGCGCGGTCGGCGAAGGCCAGCCGCGACGCCTCGGTGTACAGGTGCAGCCAGTCGGCCGACGGCATGCCGTCCTGCAGCGGCAGCGTCGCCGCCTGGGTGTGGGCCAGGATGCCGAGGATCTGGCCGACCGCGATCGCGCCGGAACTCGGCGGCGGGAAGCCGCAGATCCGGAAGTCGTGTGCATGGGCGCGGTAGTCGCTGCAGATCGGCTCGCGCTTGATGCTCTGGTAGCCGGCCAGGTCGGCCAGGCTCAGCTTGCCGGGGTTGGTCGGGTGTTTCTGCACCTTGTCGACGATGGCCTGCGCGACGTCGCCTTCGAGCAATGCCCTGGAGCCGCCACTGGCGATCCTGCGCAGCACCTGCGCGAGTTCCGGGTTGCGCAAGGTTTCGCCGACCGCGCGCGGGGAGCCGTCGGCACGGTAGAAATACGCGGCGGCCACCGGGTCGTTCTGCAGGAATTTTTCGCCCGCCAGCAGGCTGTTCAGGCGCGCGCTGACCTTGAAGCCGCGTTCGGCCAGCGTGATGGCGGGTTCGAACAGGCGCGCCCAGGGCAACTTGCCGTGTTGCCGATGCGCCGCCTCCAGCATGCGAACCGTGCCGGGCACGCCGACCGAACGACCGCCGACGACGGCTTCGCGAAAGGGCATGGGTTTGCCGTCGGCGCCAAGGAACAGCTTCTCGTCGGCGGCGGCCGGTGCGGTCTCGCGGCCGTCGAAGGCTTCGACCGCCTTGCCGTCGAAATGCATCAGAAAGGCGCCACCGCCGATGCCGCTCGATTGCGGCTCGACCAGGGTCAGCACCATCTGCACCGCGATCGCGGCATCGACCGCGCTGCCGCCGGCCTTGAGCACCTGGTAGCCGGCATCGGTCGCCAGGGGATTGGCGGCTGCCACCGCGAACTTGCGCGTGGCCCAGCCGGGCTTCTCGGCGTAACCCGAGGCGCCTTCGGGCTGATCGGGAACCGAATAACTGAAGCTGCCGGGGCCGCCGGCGCAGGCGGCGAGTAATGTGGCCAGTGCAATGGCACCCAGGGCACGGTAGGGGCGGTTCGACATGGAGATCCTCTCTGAGTTCGGCGTGGGAGTCGGTGGTCTGTCCGCGCAGGCCGTCAGAACGGTGGCGGGCGTGTCATGCTGGCGCCTGTTCCGGCGCGGCCTCGGAGGCGTCGAAGTCGAGTTCGACCTTGGCGCCATCGGGATCATCGAAAAAGAGTTGCCAGGTGCCGTCGCCGGGCAGTTGACGCAGCGCATACCGGATCTGATGCCGATCCAGTTTGGCCACCGTTGCGGCCAGGTCCTGCGCGCTGAACGCCATGTGGTCGATCACGCCCGCGGGGGGCTGCGGCAACGGGCGCCCTGCAATCACATGCAACACCGCCGTGTCGCCGCAATAAAGCCAGGCGCCGGGAAAGTCGAAGGGTGGACGCGGACCGGCGCGCAGGCCCAGCAGGTCGCAATAGAAACGCAGCGTGGCATCCAGGTCGGACGCCAGCACCGTGAAGTGGTTCATGCCCTGGATGGCCATCGTCGCTGCGTCCGGTGGTTCGGGACGTGTGCTCGGGGGCCGGCCTCAGCGCGGCGCCAGGCGGATGGCGCCGTCCAGACGGATCACCTCGCCATTGAGCATGTCGTTCTCGATGATGTGCCGGGCCAGTTTGGCATAGTCATCCGGCGTTCCCAGGCGCGACGGGAAAGGTACGCCCGCGGCCAGCGAGTCCTGCACCTCCTGGGGCATGCCGAACAGCATCGGGGTGCCGAAGATGCCGGGGGCGATCGTCATGTTGCGAATGCCGTTGCGCGCAAGGTCACGCGCGATCGGCAGTGTCATGCCCACGATGCCGCCCTTGGACGCGCTGTACGCAGCCTGCCCGATCTGTCCGTCGTAGGCCGCCACCGATGCGGTGGAGATCAGCACGCCACGCTCGCCGGTCGACTCCGGTTCGTTCTTGCTCATGGCATCGGCAGCCAGGCGGATCATGTTGAAGCTGCCGATCAGGTTGATGGTGACCGTCTTCGCGAAACCGGCCAGCGCATGGGGGCCGTTCTTGCCCACGGTTTTCTCCGCGGTGGCGATGCCGGCGCAATTGACCAGGCCCATGAGCTTGCCCATGGACACGGCCTTGGCGACCACGGCCTGGCCATCGGCCTCCTGGGTGACATCGCACTTGACGAACGCGCCGCCGATGTCCTTGGCCACCGCTTCGCCCTTGTCGACCTGCATGTCGGCCACGACGACCTTCGCGCCGTTGGCCGCCAGCATGCGTGCCGTGCCTTCTCCCAGGCCCGATGCGGCGCCCGTGACGATGAATACCTTGCCGGAAATTTCCATGGTGCTGTTCCTTCTTCAGTGTGTCGGGATGCGCCCGGAAGGCGCATTCGATAATTATGACCGAGCGACTTCGAATGACGAAAAACTTGCTGCTATACTCTGCGCTCTCGAACATCCTTAGGCGCGTAGCTCAGCTGGTTAGAGCACCACCTTGACATGGTGGGGGTCGTTGGTTCGAGTCCAATCGCGCCTACCAAGGAACCATGAATGTCGGCATCTTCGGATGCCGTTTTCATTGGTGTCCCTGGCCATTGCAGATCAGACCGTCTGCACTACTACAATGAACGACGGGCATGGGCGCATGGTGCCGCCCGCCGCCATCGTTCCCCGCGACGCAGACTCAGGGAAATCCATGGGACTCGTGCAGGGGCCCGCTGCCTAGAATGGTTCGCAGCATGGTCCGGTTACGCGAGCCGCAGACAGTTCCGAAGGAACCCCTTAATGAGCAGCAATGACGCGCAGGCCCCAGGCAAGGACAAGAGGGTCATCAAGAAATACCCGAATCGTCGCCTGTACGACACCGACAGTTCGGCCTACATCACCTTGTCCGAGGTCAAGCAACTGGTCATGGACTGCGTGCCTTTCGTCGTGCTGGACGCGAAGTCCGGCGAAGACCTGACGCGCAGCATCCTGCTGCAGATCATTCTCGAGCAGGAGGCGAACGGCTCGCCGATGTTCACCGCGCCGGTGCTGTCGAACATCATCCGTTTCTACGGCCACACCATGCAGGGGTTCATGGGGGGCTACCTGGAAAAGAACATGCAGACGCTGGTGGACGTGCAGGCGCGAATGAGCGAGCAATCGCAGTCGCTGACGCCGGACATGTGGAAGCAGTTCATGAACATGCAGATGCCGATGGTGCAGGGCATGATGGGCTCCAGCCTCGATCAGTCCAAGGCCGTGCTGACGCAGTTGCAGGAGCAGATGCAGAAGCAGACGGAGCAGGTCCTGGCCAGTTTCGGCCTCAAACGCTGAAAGGCGGGCGGGGAACGACAATATCAACATGCAAGAAGTGATCACCGCCGAAAAAGCCACACCAACCAAGACACCGACCGTCGGATTCGTCAGCCTGGGTTGCCCCAAGGCATTGACCGACTCCGAACTCATCCTGACGCAACTCAGCGCCGAGGGGTACCAGACTTCCAAGTCGCTGGCCGGGGCCGACCTGGTCATCGTCAACACCTGCGGTTTCATCGATGACGCCGTGCGCGAGAGCCTGGACTCGATCGGCGAGGCGCTGAGCGAAAACGGGCGGGTCATCGTCACCGGGTGCCTGGGTGCCAAGTCGGGGGCCGACGGTGGCAACCTGGTGCGCCAGGTCCACCCCAAGGTCCTCGCGGTGACCGGTCCGCATGCGACGCAGGAGGTCATGGATGCGGTGCACCAGAACCTGCCCAAGCCGCACGACCCGTTCGTCGACCTGATCCCGAACGCCTTCGGCGTCGCCGGCATCAAGCTCACGCCGCGTCACTATGCGTATCTGAAGATCAGCGAAGGCTGCAACCATCGCTGCACGTTCTGCATCATTCCGTCGATGCGCGGGGACCTGGTGTCCCGGCCGGTGGGGGACATATTGAAGGAAGCCCGGGCCTTGTTCGAGGGCGGCGTGAAGGAACTGCTCGTCGTCAGCCAGGACACCTCGGCCTACGGCGTCGACGTCAAGTACCGCACCGGCTTCTGGGACGGCAAGCCGGTCCGCACGCGCATGTTCGACCTGGTCCAGGCGCTGGGCGAACTGGCCGAGCCGTATGGCGCCTGGGTGCGGCTGCATTATGTGTATCCGTATCCCAGTGTCGACGACGTGATCCCGCTGATGGCCACCGGCAAGGTGCTTCCGTACCTGGACGTGCCGTTGCAGCACAGCCATCCGGACGTGCTCAGGCGCATGAAGCGTCCTGCCAGCGGCGAAAAGAACCTCGATCGCATCCAGGCCTGGCGCGCGCAATGCCCGCAACTGGTGGTGCGCAGCACCTTCATTGCCGGCTTTCCGGGCGAGACCGAAGCCGAGTTCGAACACCTGCTGGACTTCGTGCGCGAGGCGCAGATCGACCGCGCCGGTTGTTTCGCCTACAGCCCGGTCGAGGGTGCGGCCGCCAACCAGCTCGACGGCATGTTGCCGGCGGAGTTGCGCGAGGAGCGCCGCGCCCGCTTCATGGCGGTGGCCGAGCAGGTTTCGACCGAACGCCTGAAGCGTCGCGTCGGCGCGACGATGCAGGTGCTGGTGGATTCGGCCCCGGCATTGGGTCGCAAGGGCGGTATCGGGCGCAGTTACGCCGATGCGCCGGAGATCGACGGGACCGTGCGGCTGCTGCCTCCGGAAAAGGCCAGCAAGACGTTCAAGGTGGGTGAGTTCACACGCGCCCGCATTGTCGGAACGCAGGGCCACGACCTGCTCGCCGTCCCGATATGACAGCATTGCACGGGACAGTCCGGTGCTGCCACGGCAGCCCGGCAACAGGAAAGGCCGCTGCATGCGCCGCGGCCGGACGAAAAAAAGCCGTTGCGTTTGCAACGGCTTTCATTCATAACCAACTTGGTGCCCAGGAAGGGACTCGAACCCCCACGATGTTACTCGCTAGTACCTGAAACTAGTGCGTCTACCAATTCCGCCACCTGGGCATTTCAGGAAAAAGGAGATTCTATCAAGAATTTGAGCAATTCCAGCGTTGTGCTGGACGAAATTGAAGGAACCATTCAGGGACACCGGGATGGACATGGTTTTGTCACTCGCGATGACGGCGAGGCCGACATCTATCTGCCACCGAACGAGATGCGGGCGGTGCTGCACAAGGACCGGGTCAAGGTCCGCATCGTGCGCAGCGACCGCAAGGGCCGGCCGGAGGGCCGGGTCGTCGAGATCGTCGAACGCCCGCCCCAGCCCATCATCGGGCGCCTGCTGCAGGAGGGCGGGGTCTGGCTCGTCGCGCCGGAGGACAAGCGTTACGGCCAGGACGTGCTGATTCCCAAGGGCGCGACCGGTACCGCCAAGACCGGCCAGGTCGTGGTGGTCGACCTGGTCGAGCCGCCGGCGCTGTACGGACAGCCGGTCGGGCGCATCAAGGAGGTGCTGGGCGAGATCGACGATCCCGGCATGGAGATCGAGATCGCCGTGCGCAAATACAGCGTACCGCATGAGTTCTCCGAGGCCTGCATCGCCCAGGCCCGCACCTTGCCGGAGAAGGTACGGCCCCAGGACAAGAAAGGCCGCATCGACCTGACCGACGTTCCGCTGGTCACCATCGACGGCGAAGACGCGCGCGACTTCGACGATGCCGTGTATTGCGAACCCGCGACCCTGGGTCGCGGCAAGTCCGCAACCAAGGGCTGGCGATTGCTGGTGGCGATCGCCGATGTGAGCCACTACGTGGAAACCGGGTCGGCGATCGACATCGATGCCTACGACCGGGCCACGAGCGTGTATTTCCCGCGGCGCGTGATACCGATGCTGCCCGAGAAACTCTCCAACGGCCTGTGTTCGCTGAACCCCGAGGTCGATCGCCTGTGCATGGTCTGCGACATGTTCGTCGGCGCCGACGGCGAAGTCACGGCCTACCAGTTCTATCCGGCCGTGATGTGGAGCCATGCGCGTTTCACCTATACCGAGGTGGCCGCCATCCTGGCCAACACCCGGGGGCCCGAGGCCGCCCGGCGCAAGGAGCGGATCGGCGACCTGATGAACCTGCACGATGTGTACCGGGCCTTGTCGGCCGCGCGCAGCAAGCGCGGCGCCGTCGATTTCGAGACGGTCGAGACCCAGATCGTCTGCGACGAGAGCGGGCGCATCGACAAGATCGTGCCGCGCACGCGCAACGACGCACACAAGCTGATCGAAGAGGCCATGCTGGCGGCCAACGTCTGCAGCGCCGATTTCATCCTGCAGAGCAAGCATCCGGGCCTGTACCGGGTGCATGAAGGACCGACGCCGGAAAAACGCGAGATCCTGTCGGGTTATCTCAAGGCGCTGGGCGTGGGCATGTCGATCGGGGACGATCCCAAGCCGGGCGACTTCCAGGCGATTGCGCTGGCGACCAAGGACCGGCCGGATGCCCAGCAGATCCACTCGATGTTGCTGCGTTCGATGCAGCAGGCCATCTACACGCCGTCCAACAGCGGCCACTTCGGCCTGGCCTTCGAGGCCTATACGCACTTCACCAGCCCGATCCGGCGTTATCCGGATCTGCTGGTGCACCGGGTGATCAAGGCCATCCTCGGCAAGCATCGGTATGCGCTGCCGGAACTGCCCACGCCGGGCGAGGCGCATGCCAAGCTGTCGCGCCGCCTCGACAAGGCGGCCGCGACCCGCGCCAAGACCGCATCCGACAAGCCGCGCAAGCTGTCGGCCGAGGGCCTGGCCTGGCAGGCGGCCGGCCTGCACTGCAGTGCCAACGAGCGCCGGGCCGACGAGGCCAGCCGCGATGTCGAGGCCTGGCTCAAGTGCAAATACATGCGCGAGCATCTGGGCGAGGAATACGGCGGCGTGGTGTCGTCGGCGACCAGCTTCGGCATCTTCGTCACGCTCGATGCGATGTATGTCGAAGGGCTGGTCCACATCACCGAACTGGGCGGCGAATATTTCCGCTTCGACGAGTTGCGCCAGGAACTGCGCGGCGAGCGCACCGGCATCCGGTATGCCATCGGTACCCGGGTCCGCGTGCAGGTCAGCCGGGTCGACCTCGACGGGCGGCGCATCGACTTCCGCCTGGTGCGCGAAGGCGAGGACATGGCACTGCGAACGCCCAAGGACAAGGGCGGTTCCGGTGAGGCCCATGGCCGGGTGCGCCGCGAGGAAGCCGGCGCGGACGGTCCGGCGCGGCGCAAGGCGCGCAAGGCGTCCGAGGGGGCGCCACGCGGGCGCGGCAAGACGGCCGGATCGTCTTCGGGCAAGGCATCTTCGCCGCGCAGTGCTGCGGCGGGCAAACGGGGACGATCGTCGCGGCGCTGAAAGGCGCCACGTCGATATCGCCCATCTGTATCAATCCTCGATCACAACGGAGTGTGAACCCTATGTCGTCAGAATCCAAAGTGGCCATCGTGACCGGCGCTGGCAGTGGTGTGGGAAAGGCCGCCGCGCTCGCCATGCTGGCGGCCGGCTACCGGGTGGTGCTGGCGGGTCGCCGTGCCGAGCCGCTGGCATCGGTTGCCCAGGACAGCGGCGCGCCGGAGCGCGCGCTGGCCGTGCCCACCGACGTGTCCGACCCGGCCTCGGTACGCGCCTTGTTCGATGCCGCCGTTGCTGCGCATGGGCGGGTGGACGTGTTGTTCAACAATGCCGGCGTCAATGCGCCCGGCGTCCCGCTGGAAGACCTGACGGTCGAACAGTGGCGCAACGTCGTCGATATCAACCTGACCGGCATGTTCCTGTGTATCCAGCAGGCGTTCCGGGTCATGAAGGGCCAGGATCCGCGCGGCGGGCGCATCATCAACAACGGCTCCATCTCGGCACACACGCCCAGGCCGAACTCGATCGCCTATACCGCGACCAAGCATGGCGTGATGGGCCTGACCAAGACCGCATCCCTGGACGGGCGCAAGTACGACATCGCCGTCGGTCAGATCGACATCGGCAACGCCGCCACCGAGATGGCGCAGCGCATGGCGACCGGCGTGCCGCAGGCCAATGGCGAGATCGCGGTCGAGCCGCTGATGGACGTCGACATCGTCGGTCAGTCGGTGTTGTACATGGCCAACCTGCCGCTGTCGGCCAACGTGATGTTCCATACGGTCCTGGCCACCAAGATGCCGTTCGCCGGCCGCGGCTGAGCCTCGCTCACGGATTGCCGGATCGGTCCCAGGCCGCACCGCCGGCGCGGCGCGCCAGCGCCGACGCGGTCAGTGTCTCGCCCGGCGGCCAGTGATCGGCCGCGCTCCCGTGTCGGTAGACCGCGTGGCAGGCGGCATCGAACGCAGGGGCTCCGGCGGCCAGCGTGCTGCCGATCAAGCCGGCGAGCACGTCGCCGCTGCCCGGTACCGCCAGCCTGGCGTTGCCGGTGGGATTGATGCCCGTGGTTCCGTCCGGGGCCGCGACAACGCTGCCCGAGCCTTTCAGGACCACCGTGCACCGGTGTTCGCGGGCCAGTTGCCGGGCCGCGCCCGGGCGGTCCGACTGCACCTGCGCCACGCTGGCGCCCAGCAGCCGGGCGGCCTCCAGCGGATGGGGCGTGAGCACGGTGGCCCGTGTGTCCTGCGCGCGGTCCCGCAGCTGGCGGCGCAGCGCGGCATCGTTTGCAACCGCATTGAGTGCATCGGCATCGAGCACCAGACGCACCGCACCCGCCAGCAGCTGCGGCATCACCGCCCGCACCCGGTCCCCACCTCCGCACCCGCACACGACGGTCGTGCGGGCCAGGTCGAGGTCGTCGACCGCACGTCGCATCAGTTCGGGCATGCCGGCGGTGGCGTCCGGGCTGGCCGATGCTTCCCCGGGTGAACAGACAAAGACCCGGCCGGCACCGCCATGCAAGGCCGCGGTGGCGGCCAGCAGCGCCGCGCCCGCCATGCCCGGTGCCCCCCCGACCACGGCGACATCGCCGTAGCTGCCCTTGTGGGAGGCGTGGCGTCGCGCCAGGCGCGGCGGCGCGCCGATCAGCATCGCGCTCGGCGCCTGCGCGGGCCGCAACGCGGCGGCGTCCAGTTGCAGGTCGTCCAGCCACACCTGCCGCGATACGTCGCGGCCGTCGCCCGTGAACAGGCCGGGCTTGAGCGTCAACAGGCAGATCGTGGCGTCGGCCCGGACATGGGTGCCGGCCGCCACGCCGGTGTCGGCGTGCAGGCCGGTTGGGACGTCGACCGACAGCACCGGAGCGTCGCACCGGCCCATGCGTGCGATCCACTGGGCCATCGCGCCTTGCGGCTCGCGACTGGCGCCGATGCCCAGCAGGGCATCGATGCACAGGTCCCAGTGGTCCGGCGGCGCGTCGGCGAACGCGATGCCGGCCGCGCGGACCCGGTCGTGGGCCGCGGCGGCGTCGTCCGGGGTCGAGCGCCGGTCGCCGAGCCAGGTCAGTACCACCCGTTTGCCGGCCGCATGCAGGTGCAGGGCCGCTTCCATGCCGTCGCCGCCGTTGTTGCCCGGTCCGGCCGCGATCCAGATCGTGCCGGCATGGGGATGCAGGGCCAGCGCCAGCCGCGCCGTCGCCAGTCCGGCGCGGCGCATCAGCACATGCCGGTCCGTCGCGGCCAGGCCCGCACGCTCGCAGGCGCGTGTGGCGTCGGTGTCGTGCAGTGGCCAGGCCGGGCCGGGCACGATGTGCCGGGGTGCGGGCGCGGTGGTGTCCATGGCGCTCAGAACGTGAAGCTGTCGCCTTCGCGCGCGAGCCGGATGTCCAGGCCGTCTTGGGCGCCGGCATTGTCCTGCAATGCCTGCGCGAACGCGGCCTCCAGGGCGTCGTCGCTGCGTGTCGGCTCATGGTGGGTACAGAACAGGGTCCCGACACCCGCCTGCCGCGCATAGGCGATGCTGGTGTCGAAACTGCCGTGGCCCCAGCCGCGTTTGGAGGGCAGCTCCTGGCGCGTGTACGAGGTGTCGCAGATCAGCACGTCCACGCCTTGCATGCCGCGCAGGATGGCCTCGGCCTTCTCGTCGACGAATTGCTGGTACTCGGCATATTCCGCATCGGTGGGTTCGTAGATGTTGTAGGGCGGCTCATGGTCGCCGGTGAAGAACATCGACTTGCCGCCGCTCTCGATCCGGTAGCCCATGTTGATGACCGGGTGGTTGAGCAGGTGGGGGGTCACCGTCGCGCTGCCGATCTGTATCGATTCGCCGGGCGTGAGCGTGACGTATTCCATGCGTGCCTTGAGTTCCGCCTCGCGGACCGGAAAGTAGCTGTATTGGAGTTGCACCGCCATGACCTGCTCCACGCCATTGCCGGACACCGGATCGAAGGCGCCATGCAGGCGCAGCGTATTGCCGGGAATGAAATTGGGGACGAACAGCGGCAGTCCCTGGATGTGGTCCCAATGCGAATGCGTGAGCAGCACGTTGGCCGTCAGCGGCATTTCGCCCAGCAGCGCATGCGACAACGGGAAGATGCCGGTGCCGGCATCGATGATGATCAACTCGTTGGCATCGGTGCGTACTTCGATGCAGGTCGTGTTGCCGCCGTAACGCACGGTCTTCGGACCGGGCGACGCGATGGAGCCCCGTACGCCCCAGAATCGGATTTTCATGCTTGTCTCCCAGCGACGGACTGGTGCCGCACCCGGCCCCGTCCGGTGCGGTCACAGCAAGGACGATAGCATCCCGCGTGTGGGGGCGCTGCGGACCTGCGGCAAGAATCCGCCTACCGGGCCAGTCGCGACACGTCGAAGCCCTGCATGTCGATCTCCGGCGCCTTGCCGGCAATCGCGTCGGCCAGCGCACGGGCCGAACCGCAGGACAGGGCCCAGCCGCTGGAGCCGTGGCCCAGGTTGAGCCAGACGCCGGCCGTGCCGCTGGCACTGACGATGGGCGGGCCGTCCGGCAACATCGGGCGCGCGCCTTTCCATTCCTGGATGCCGTTGTGGATGCTGGCCGCTCCCGGAAACCAGTCCTGCAGCACCTTGTACAGCGTGCGCAACGTATCGAGGTTCTTGCGTCCGGCGCGCCCGCCGACCTCCGCGCCGCCCGCGACCCGCACCCGGTTGCCCAGCCGGGTGATCGCCACCTTGTAGTGCTCGTCCATGATGGCGCTGCGCGGCGCATGGAGCGGCTCCCGGATGCTGGCGCTGAGCGAGTAGCCATGTACCGCGACCAGCGGCAGCGCAATGCCGAGTGCCCGCAACAACGCAGCCGAGTCGACGCCGGCGCACACGACGACGGCGTCGAACGGCAGCGCCTGTGGTTCGCCGCGCAGCTTCAATGTCGGCGTGGCCGCCTGCACGATGGCTTCGACGCTGCAGTTGAACCGGAACGTCACGCCGACACGCTGGGCCTCGTTCTTGAGCAGCAGCGCAAACTGGCGGCAGTTGCCCACCTCGTCGTCGGGCAACTGGATCGCGGCGTGAAATGGCGTGTCGGTATTGAGTGCCGGCTCGACCATGCGGGCCTGATCCGGCTCGAGCTGGCGAAACGCCACGCCGGCCTCGCGCAGCACCTGCAGGCTGGGCTGCACCATGTCGCGATCACGTTCGGTCCGCAGCAGCACCATGTAGCCGTCGCTGCGGTCGTATTCGAGTCGCAACGCGTTGCGGATCGTGTGCAGGCGCGCGCGGCTGTAGAACGCCAGGCGTCGCATGTGGGTGCGGCTGGTCAGGTACTGCTCCAGGTTGCAGGCACGGTACCAGTGCCACATCCACGCGAGTTCATCCCTGGCCAATGGCAGGCGTACCCGGATGCCGGCGTGCCGCTGCAGCATCTGGCCGATCACCTTGCGCGGCATGCCGGGCGCGGCCCAGGGCGTGACGTACCCGGGCGCGATGATGCCGGCATTGGCGAAGCTGGTCTCCTCGGCAGCGGCGCCGCGGCGGTCGAAGACCGTGACCTCATGGCCGTCCTGGCCCAGTTCGTACGCGGTGGTGACGCCGATGATGCCGGCGCCAATGACTGCAATTTTCATGAATCCCTTTTGTGCGGCCGACCGGCCCGGTGGCCTGCCGGGCGGTTTCCCTGGACCGGGATTATCCGGCGCGAAGCATCCGCTCGATCTGCACGCCGATGTTGAGCACCGTGTCGTCGCGCAGGGCCCCGTGCCAGACCATGAGGCCGACCGGCAGTTCGTCGCCGGTGTGACAGGGCAGGCTCAGCGCGCAGCCATCGAACATGTTGACGACGTTGGTATTGCGCAGCAGCAGGCCGTTGACCCTGAAGAATTCCTCGTCGCGTTGCGCGCCGGGCGCCACCGAAGCCAGGGGCGGCGCCACCAGCGGCACGGTCGGGGACACGACGGCGTCGAAACCTTGCAGCCGCTGTTCCATGCGGGCGATCCAGTTGCGGCGGGCTTGCACCAGGTCGATGTAGTCGGCCGCGCTCATCGCGGCTCCACGTTGCACGCGGGCAACCACGCGCGGATCCATCTGGTCGGCGACCGTCGCCAGCGCGGCGCGATGCAGCGCATAACTCTCGGCCCCCGAGAAGCCGCCTTGCGCCATCAGCTCGGTGAGCTCGCGCAGCTCGGGCAGGTCGATCTCGGTGACCTGCGCACCGGCTGCGCGCAGCTGCCCCAGGGTCCGCTGGTAGGCTCCTGCCACGGTTGCGTCGACATCGTCGAGCATCAGCGTGCGGACCATGGCCAGCCGGTAGCCGCCCAGCGGCGCGTGGCTGCGGGTCACGGTGCGTGCCGCAAGGATTTCGTGGACCACGATGGCGTCGGACACCGAACGTGTCATCGCGCACACCGTGTCCAGCGTGGTCGACAGCGGCACGGCACCGTCGGTCGGTACCAGTCGGGCGGTGTTCTTGAAGCCGACGATGCCATTGAGCGCCGCCGGTATGCGGATCGAGCCCGCGGTGTCCGAGCCCAGGCCCACGAAGGCCGCGCCCGTGGCCACCGACACGGCGGCACCGGAGGACGATCCGCCGGGGATCAACGCCAGGTCGCGGCTCGCCGCATTGGCCGGCGTGCCGAAATGCGGGTTGACGCCGACGCCGGAGAACGCGAACTCGGTCATGTTGGTGCGGCCGATGATCGCGCCGCCGGCGGCGCGCAGCCGAGCCACGGCGCTGCAGTCGCGGGCGGCGGGGGCATCGCCGGCCCGCGTACGCGAGCCCGCCCCGGTGACCTGGCCCTCGATGTCGAACAAGTCCTTCACCGATACGGCCAGCCCCGCCAGGGGCGTGTGCTGCCGCGACGGGTCTTCGGCCACGGACAGGGCCTGCTCGAACATGGTGCGCAGGAACACCTTGTCGCATGCACCCGAGCGGGCCACGTCGAGGCACGACTGCATGATCCCGGCGGCGTCGGACTGGCCGTGGCGGATGCGTTCGCGGGTCTGGGACAGGTCGGAATGGGGGGGCTTTTGCATCGGTTGGAAAGGAGGCCTGTGTTATAGTCCTTGGGTTTTGCCGGGGCCGCCATTCAGGCGCCTTCGCGCAGGACAAATCGCGAATCCGGACCCACCCAGGTGTTCAATGCAGGTGATGCGGTGTGCCTTGAAGTAGGGCGCATCCGCTGGCCACATTGGATCGAGGACCGGATTTTAGACCCAACCTTTGGAGAATCCCATGTCAGTCACCATGCGTGAAATGCTGGAAGCCGGCGTCCATTTCGGACACCAGACCCGCTTCTGGAACCCCAAGATGGCCCCCTACATTTTTGGCCATCGCAACAAGATCCACATCATCAACCTGGAAAAGTCGCTGC
>JBFIDI010000063.1:0-16941 GCA_041581405.1 Burkholderiaceae bacterium | reverse complement strand
CGTTCGCCACTCGCCACCAGGATTGCTCCCGTGCTGCCGTTCGACTTGCATGTGTAAGGCATGCCGCCAGCGTTCAATCTGAGCCAGGATCAAACTCTATAGTTCGATCTTGAATTTTTCGCTCGATTTCTCGAGCAACTCATAAAAACGGAATTGAAGTGAACTTCACTTCTATTCTCATGAGCGTTTGCGAGTCAATTAAGACCCGGTTCCGAAGAACTTGGCAATCGCCTTCAAACGCCCACGCTTATCGGCTGTAAATTCTTAAAGATCCGCAAGCCAGCTATTCGCCTACTTGCTAACTTCGCCGCGATCAGCGAAGCCTTGAATTATGACACAGTTTTTTCGACTTCGTCAACCTTCTGAAAAAATTCTGAAGACTGACAACTTCAACCGCATCACCAGTCGCCGTTTCCAGCGAAGCCTCAAATTCTATACCGAATTCTCAGCCCCTTTTGTTCAGCTCTCGAAAATTTTCTTGAGCTGTTGCTGATCGTAGGTTGCGAACCGCAGCAGGATCAGCCGGGTCGAGAACTATACAACAATTCTTGCGTCGATCGGTCCGTTGAGTCGTCTTTTCTCTCGATCGTTCGCGGCAGCACGTTGGTGCCTATCGCAGCTTGTCTGGGTGCAGGTACGCCGCGGGACACGTGAAGCGATCCAAGGCATCCGCCATGCCCCCGTTGAGGAACATGCCGTAACGCGCAGACGAGTGACGACGATCGGGGGACCGCGGCACCTATTGAAAGACGCTCATGACGGGGATCGAACGATGGGCGGAGCCTGGCACGCCTGCCTGCACGCCCCGCCAAGCGGGCTTGGCGACGACCCTCACCCCCTGATGAACAGGTTACGGGCCCATTGGAACCCGGCAAAAACAAAGGGACCAAGCCAAGATGCAGGCATCTGCATCCTTCCGCCTCTCCGCCTCTTCGCCTCTCCGCCTCTTCGCCTCTTCGCCTCTTCGCCTCTTCGCCTCTTCGCCTCTTCGCCTCTTCGCCTCTTCGCCTCTTCGCCTCTTCGCCTCTCAGGCATCGTTGAACCGATCGAGAACATCCGCGCGCCCCAAACCCCACATCGACGGCCCGAAACCACTCCTCGCTAGAGGGCAATCCGCGTCGAGGTCGACATCGGCAGCCTGCGGCTCCAACCGCGCACGTAGCCGCGCAATGCCTGCCGGCGAAGGCTGGGCGCGGGACTTACTCCAAGGCCAGGCGGAAAGACCGGTCTGACCGACCGGCCGGAGCCGAACACGTGACGCCCGGATAATCGCGTCTGTATGGCCTTGATCACTCTCTCTAACGCGCAACTGGCTTTTGGCCATGTCGCACTGCTGGACCACGCCAGCTTTTCGCTAGAAACCAAGGAGCGGGTCGGCCTGATTGGCCGCAACGGCACCGGCAAGTCCTCCCTGCTGCGGATCCTGGCCGGCATGGAGACGCCCGACGACGGTCTGCTGCAGATGCAACAGGGTCTCCGTCTGGCCCATGTCGCCCAGGAGCCCGCATTGGCAGGGCATGAATCGGTATTCGAAGCCACATGTGTCGGACTCGCACCGATCAAGGCACTCCTCGACGCCTACACCACGGGCGTCGGCGACCTGAACGCCCTGCAGGACGCCATCGAGCAACAGGATGGCTGGAACTGGGAGCAGAGGGTCACCGAGACCCTGCAACGACTGCATCTCGACCCGGCGGCCCGCGTGGACGCGCTGTCCGGCGGAACCCGCAAACGCGTCGCCCTGGCTCAGGCTCTGGTGACGCAGCCCTCCGTGTTGCTGCTCGACGAACCCACCAACCACCTGGACCTCGACGCCATCGAGTGGCTGGAGGACCTGCTGATCGGTTTCAACGGCAGCATCGTCACCATCACCCACGACCGCAGCTTCCTGGATCGGGTGGCCACGCGTATCGTCGAACTCGACCGCGGCACGCTGCAATCGTATCCCGGCAACTTCGCCGCGTACCTCGCGCAGAAGCAGGAGCAACTCGCGCAGGAGACCACACTCAACGCCAAGGCCGACAAGTTGCTGGCCCAGGAAGAAGTCTGGATTCGCAAGGGTGTCGAGGCACGTCGCACCCGCAGCCAGAGCCGCATCAACCGCCTGGAGCAGTTGCGCGCGCGTCGGGCCACCCGTCGCGAGACGGTTGGCAGCGTCAAGATGGATGTCGCCGCCGGGGCCAGCGGCGGAAAGATCGTCGCGGAGCTCGCGAATGTCTCCCTGAACTTCGGCGACAAGGCGATCGTCAAGGACTTCAGCGCAACGATACTGCGCGCAGACAAGGTCGGCCTGATCGGCCCGAACGGTGCCGGAAAGACCAGCCTGCTCAAGCTGATCCTCGGCGAACTGCAGCCATCGAGTGGCACCGTACGGCAAGGAAGCAACCTGCAGGTCGCCTACTTCGACCAGATGCGCAATGCGCTGGACCTGGACGCCACGCTGGAAGATTTCATCAGTCCGGGCAGCGAATGGGTCGAGATCGGCAACCAACGCAAACACGTCAAGAGTTACCTCTCCGACTTCCTGTTCTCACCGGCCCGGTCGCATTCGCCCGTGCGATCCTTGTCGGGCGGCGAGCGCAATCGCCTGCTGCTGGCCCGGCTGTTCGCGCGACCGGCCAACGTGCTCGTGCTCGACGAGCCGACCAACGACCTGGACATCGACACGCTCGAACTGCTCGAAGACCTGCTCGGCAACTACGACGGCACCGTCTTTCTGGTGAGTCATGACCGCAGCTTCCTCGACAACGTCGTCACCAGCACGATCGCGTTCGAAGGCGACGGTCACTGGCGCGAATACGAAGGTGGCGTGCAGGACTGGTTGTTGCAGTCAAAGCGTTCGCGCGCCATGCTCCAGCCGCTCGAGACGCCGGGGCAAGGCGAGCGCGGACCGCGGGACTACGGTGCATCGACCGAGCGTTCGCCCTCCCCCAGGACGTCCGGCAAGGCCGAACGACCCGCCGCTTCGAAGCTGAGCTTCAAGGAGCAACGCGAACTCGACGGGATACCGAACGCGATCGAGGCACTCGAGCACGAACAACAGCAACTGCGAGCCGAACTGGAAGACGGCTCGTTGTACCAGCGCGACGCCGCCCGCGCCATGGCCTTGCACACACGCGACGCGGAAATCGAAGAAGCCCTGATGCAGTTCCTGCAGCGGTGGGACGACCTGTCGGCGCGCCAGGCCAAGTCCGACTAGGTCAGTCGACGGATGGCGACCGGGACGCTTCACCCAGCGGAATCACCATCGTCACACAGGCGCCCTGGCCGGCAACCGATGCAATAGACACGTCTCCGCCCATGGCAACGACCTGGCGTCGCACGGCGTCCATGCCGACACCACGACCGGACACGTCGCTGACGGAAGCGGCCGTAGTCAGTCCGGGCGCAAATACCAGCGGCCAGACCTCATCGTCGCCCATGTCGGCAGACACCGGCACTCCCCGCTGTCGAGCGGCCTGCAAGACGCGCTCACGCGACAGTCCGCTGCCGTCGTCGCGCACGGCGATCCGAAGCCCGTCGGCCGCCATCCACGCCGATAACTCGATGTGTCCCTGCGCCGGCTTGCCCAGGGCGAGCCGCTGGTCGGGTCGCTCGATTCCATGGTCGCACGCATTGCGCACCAGGTGCATCAACGGGTCCGACAGGCCTTGCATCACGAGCCGGTCGATACGGATATCGTCGCCTTGCACGGCCAGCGTGAACTGCTTGCCCAGTCGCTCCGACAGGCGCCGGATCTGGGCCGGAACGAGCCCGAACACCATCGACATCCGCGCACTGGCAAGGTCGTCCAGCGCTTGACTCAGGGTACCGGCGGCGGCTCGCCATTGTCCGAGGTCCGCATCGGTGCTCCGGTCCGCGCCCGATCCGCCACGGCCGGGACCAGCTGCATCGTGGGCGCCAAGCCCCTGCGCCAGGACGCGGGCCATCTGCACGAGACGACGCAATTCGGCCGCGTCCACCCGCACGGTCGTCCGCGTTGCGACCGGCCTGCTCCCCGGCTCGGCGGCCCGTGCAGTCGATGCTGCCGATGCGGGCGTCGCAGGTCCGGTCGGCCCGTCGATCGTCACGTTGCGCGGATCCATGTGCATCGCCAACAAGTCCCGCAACTCCTGATCGCCGACCGCGGTTCGCACCGTGAAGACCTGTTCACCGGTGTTCCCGCTCTCGACCGACAGCAGTTCACCCAGGCCGGCAATATCGGCAAACAGGCCGCTTACCGCAGCCGAGACGGCGTCGGTCTCGGGAGATCGGATCGCAATGCGCCGCAGACGACCTCCATCGAGGGGGCCCGCATCATCCCCTTGCCGGCGCAGTCGCAGGACCAGTTCCTGCATCCCAGGCCCTTGCAAGGACTGGTCACCCGCCAACAACGCACGTGCCGCATGCACGGCCTCACGCAGGAGTTCGGACGTGGATCGGTCCGGCGCGACGCCAGACTTGCGCAAGCCATCCAGAACCGACTCCACCCGATGCATCAGGTCAGCCAGACCCGCCAATCCAAACGTGGCGGCTCCGCCCTTGACCGAGTGGGCACGGCGAAACAATGCGTGCACGGCCTCGGGATCGACGTCGAGCCGCCCCAATTCCAGGTCCATCGCGTCCAGGCTGGCGAAGGCTTCGTCGAGGAAAAGGCTGTCGGGCAGCATCAACGGCGCACCGCGGGGCACACAAGGTCAGGTCGCGGCAGCGGACCCGCCACCGTCGACGCTGCGGCCCTGGCCACGAGGCCGGCCCGGGACCTCGGCCATGCCGCCCCGCGCGAAGGCACCATCGCGCGCAAAGTGCCAACAATCACACGGTATGGGCGAGATCGCGCCCCTGCCGCGCAACAAGGTGTTGCACGCCGCACCACGCCGAGCCTTGGCACTAGAATTTGCACATAACAAGGTTATCAGGAATCCGCCGCCGGGTGGTTGCTCTGATGCGACCCAGGGATTGCCGATCTGCCGGTCCTCAGTGCTGACCATTTCAGCGCCGCGCCTTGCGAACAGGACCCACGCGCCCCGCATGTACGACGAGACTCCCACCAGCGCCATCCGGATATTGCATCTGGAAGATTCGGCCGTCGACCATGCACTGGTGCGACGCGCACTGGGGCGATCCGGCCTGGACTTCACGATCGACCATGTCGAGACCCTGGCCGATTTCCAGCGCGCCACCAGCAGCACCACGTATGACGCGATCGTCGCCGACTACCGGCTCCGCGGCTTCACCGCCATCGACGCGTGGGAAAGCCTGAAGTCCCAAGCCAGCGCGCCGCCGTTCATCCTGCTGTCCGGCGCGATCGGCGAGTCCGCCGCGGTCGCCGCCATCAAGCTCGGCATGAGCGACTATCTGCAGAAGGACGACCTCGGCAAGCTCACCCCGGTGGTGTTGCGCGCGATCGAACTGCAGCAGACACGCCTGGCCAAGGATCGCGCCGACGCCGAACTGGCCATTTCCGAACGCCGGCTGGCCGAGTTTGCCGAGCACCTGCAATCCACGATCGAACAGGAGCGCGCATCGATCGCCCGCGAGATCCACGACGACATCGGTGGCGCCCTGGCCGCGGCCAAGCTCGACCTGGCCTGGATCGGACGCCACCTGTCCGACCCGGTCACGCTGGGGCACGTGACGGCCGCAACCGAGATGCTGCAGCATGCGCTGGGCGCGAGCCAGCGCATCATGATGAATCTGCGCCCGGCCATACTGGACCAGGGCCTGACGGCCGCCGTGGACTGGCTCGCCAACGGCTTCGAGCGCCGCACCGGGATCCGGACCGTCCTGCGCGCCGGCCCCCCGGGTCATGAATTGCCCAAATCCGTGCAACTGACCGCCTACCGCACGGCCCAGGAGGCTTTGACCAACATCGCAAAACACGCGCGCTGCGATCTGGTCACAATCGACCTGACCGACACCGGAAACGTGCTGACGCTGGAGATCACCGACAACGGCCAGGGTATCTCGACCTGCGAGCAAGGCAAACCCAAGGCCTACGGACTCAAGGGCCTGCAGGAACGCGCCAAGTCGGTCGGCGGCTGGCTCGATGTCAGTACCCGTGCCGGGCACGGCACGTCCATCATCCTGTCCGTCCCCCTGGAGACAAGTGCATCGGGAAGCAAGGAAAATGCAGAATGATCCGCGCAATATTATGTGATGACCATGCCGTGGTGCGCCGCGGCATCCGCGACACCCTGTCCGACGCGGTCGACATCCAGGTGGTCGGCGAAGCCGGCAGCTACGCCGAAGTCCGGGACGCGTTGCGCAGCACGCCGTGCGACGTGCTGGTGCTCGACCTGAGCCTGCCGGGCCGCGGTGGCCTGGAAGTGCTGAGCAGCCTGAAGGACTCCGACATCCAGGTCGGCGTGCTGATCGTCTCCATGTATCCGGAAGACCAGTACGCCATCCGCTGCCTGCGAGCCGGCGCGCAGGGTTACGTCAACAAGGCCGGTGACCCGAGCGAACTGGTGGAGGCGGTGCGCACCGTCGCACAAGGCAAGAAATACGTCAGCCCGGCGGTCGCGCAGATGCTGGTCGACAACCTGCACGCACCGACCAACGAGGTCCTGCACGCCTCCCTGTCGGAGCGCGAGATGCAGACGCTGCTCAAGATCGCGTCCGGCAAACGCCTGTCGGATATCGCCACCGAACTGATGCTCAGCCCCAAGACGGTCAGCGTCTACCGCTCCCGGGTGCTGGAGAAACTCAAGCTGTCCAACAACGCGGAACTGACGGTCTACGCCATCCGCAACAACATGGTCTGAACGCGCCGCCTCAGCGGTTGAACAGGTCCATCATGCGCTGCAACAACACCGAGAACGGCTGCTCCAGCATCGGCAGGGCAACGGCGACGCCGATCAAACCCACCGACAAGGTGATCGGAAAACCGATCGCATAGATGTTCATCTGCGGGGCCACCCGCGAGACGATGCCCAGCGCCAGGTTGGCGAACATCAGCATCGCGACCACCGGAAGCGAAATCCAGAATGCGCTGGCGAACAGGTCGGCTCCCAGCCGGTACATGCCGAGTTCCTTCAGCGCGACCAGGAAATTCTGGTCGATCGGAAAGGCGGCAAAGCTGTTCATCACCGCCATCAACACCATCAGGTGTCCGTTCATCACGATGAACAGCAGCACCGCCATGTTGTTGTAGAAGCGCCCCATGGCGCTGGACTGGGCGCTGGTGGACGGATCGAAGAACGCCGCAAAACCCAGGCCCATCTGGAAGCCGACGATCTGGCCGGCCAGTTCGAAGGCCCCGAATATCAGGCGCGCGGCAAACCCGATGGCCAGGCCGATTCCGACCTGCTGCACCACGGCCCCCAAGGCCTCCGGCCCATTGATGTCGATGATCGGCTGCTCCGGCATGCTGGCCTGGGCCGCATACGCCACCAGGAACGCCAGGCCGATGCGCGCGCGGATCGGAAACGCGCGCGACGAGAAGATGGGCGCCGCGGTGAACACCGCCAGCACGCGCAGGAACGGCCACAGAATGGGCGACATCCATTCGATGATCTGCGCTTCGGAAATCGAGATCACGGTCGCGCGGGCGTGGGCGGATCGTCCACCGCGTCTCAGATCAACGAGCCGGGAATCGTCTCGATGGTGCGCCGGATGAAGTCCACCAGCATGCTGAGCATCCAGGGGCCGGCAATGGCCAGCGCCAGCATGGCGGCCACCAGCTTGGGGATGAAGGTCAACGTGGCTTCGTTGATCTGCGTGATCGCCTGGAACAGGCTGATCACCAGTCCCACCAGCAACACGATGCCCAGGATCGGCGCCGACACCATCAGCAGCGTCAACAAGGCGTCCTGCCCCATCGTCAACACCATCTGCGCGTTCATCGGATCATCTCCCACACAGGCACGGGACTCCCCTTAGCGCTGCGCACCGCGGGACGATTCGCCTGGATAACGGCACGGCGGTTCATAACGCGAAGCTCGCGGCCAGCGAGCCGACCAGCAGGTTCCAGCCGTCGGCCAGCACGAACAGCATCAGCTTGAACGGCAGCGCCACCAGCACCGGCGACAGCATCATCATGCCCAGCGACATCAGCACGCTGGCCACGACGATGTCGATCACCAGGAACGGTATGAAGATCATGAACCCGATCTGGAATGCCGATTTGAGTTCGCTGGTGACGAACGCCGGCACCAGCACCCGCATCGGGACCGTCTCGGCCGTCGAGCCGGCATCGAGCTTGGCCAGCCGGACAAACAACGCCAGGTCCGATTGCCGCGTCTGCTTGGCCATGAACTGGCGCATCGGTTCCTCGGCCTTGTCCAGCGCCTGCTCGAAGGGCATTGCATTCGTGCTGTACGGCAGATAGGCCTCTTCGTAGACCCGGTCCAGCGTCGGCCCCATCACGAAGACCGTCAGGAACAGCGACAGGCCGATGATGACCTGGTTGGGCGGCGATGACTGCGTGCCCAAGGCCTGGCGCAGCAACGACAACACGATGACGATACGTGTGAAGCCGGTCATCATCAGCAGCACCGCCGGCAGGAACGACAAGGCGGTGAAGAACAGCAGGGTCTGGATCGGCACCGAAAAACTGGTACCGCCAGGCCCGCTGCCCACCAGCAGCGGCAACTGGCCCGCCTGTTGCTGCGCCGCAGCCAGGCCATGGAGCATCAGGCCGGCGAGCAGCACGGCGGCGTGCCGGGCGCGGACGCCCTGGCCACGCAGGCCCCGCAACGGATTCAGAACCGACACGCGATGCACCCTTCAGGACTGCGCAGCCGTTGGCGCCAGCGACTGCTGCGCCCGTGGATCCGGATCGAAACGTGGCGCCGCCGGCTGGGCCGGCAAGGTATGCAGGCAGGCGACCGATTGCGCCGTCACGCCCAGGACCAGGCACACGCGGGCGTCCGCCGGGCCCACCTCGACCGTGACCACGCGTTGCTGCGGACCCACCGCCACGACGGACAACACCCGGTTCGCGGCGCCTGCCGCAGGCCCCGCCACGACCGAACGCGCCTGCAACCACTTGATGCCCATCGGCACCATGGCCAGCAGCAGCACGAAGGCAACGACCGTGAGCAGCGTCTGCGTCATGGCGACATCAGGCCTTGTTGATGCGGCGCAGTCGCTCGGACGGGGTCACCACGTCGGTGAGCCGGATGCCGAACTTGTCGTTGACCACCACCACTTCACCCTGCGCGATCAGATAGCCGTTGACCAGCACATCCATCGGCTCGCCCGCGAGTGCGTCGAGTTCCACCACCGAGCCCTGGCCCAGTTGCAGGATGTGCTTGATCGACACCCGGGTGCGGCCCAGTTCCACCGACAGCTGCACCGGGATGTCCAGCACCATGTTGATGTCGTTGACCGGCGCATCGGCACCTGTGCCGGCCCCATGCAGCGGCCGGGACGAATCGCCCGACAACACGCCGCCCGCCTCGTCCCGCGCCGAACCGGCGTCCTTCGGATCGACCAGCGCCTCGGCCCAGTCCCCTTCGCTTTCGCCCGGCAGGCCGTTGCCTTGCGGGGCACCACCGGTGTCGTGCGGATCGTCAGTTGCCATGTCTTTCTCCCATCCAGTCCAGGTCGAAACCCCTCAGGCTCTTCTCGATCCGGATCGCGTATTTGGCGTTGTGGGTGCCGTACTGGCACTCGAACATCGGCACCCCGTCGACCGACGCCTGGATACGCGGCGCCCGGTCGAGTTCGATGAAGTCACCCTTCTTCATGGCCAGCAACTGCTCGACCGTGGCACGGGTGCGCGCCAGTTCGGCCACCATCGTGATCTCGACGGCCTGGATCTCCTGCGTCAGCACGTTGACCCAGCGCCGGTCGACCTCCATCGAGTCGCCCTGCGTCGACGAATACAACACGTCGCGGATCGGCTCCAGCGTCGCGTACGGCATGCAGAAATGCACCGCGCCCGCCACCTCGCCGATCTCGAGCTGGAACGCCGTGCAGATGACCACCTCGCTCGGCGTGGCCACGTTGGCGAACTGCGGCTGCATCTCGGAGCGCTGGTACTCCAGGTCGATCGGGTAAATGCCCTTCCAGGCCTTCTTGTATTCCTCGGCCACGACCTTGATCAGGCGGGCGATGACGCGATGCTCGGTGGCCGAGAAATCGCGCCCCTCGATGCGAGTCTGGAACTTGCCGGTGCCGCCATACAAGGTGTCGATGACGCCGAAGATCAGCGCCGGCTCGCAGACGATCAGGCAATTGCCGCGCAACGGACGCACCGCCATGATGTTGAAGTTGGTCGGCACCGACAGTTCGCGCAGGAAGGCGCCGAACCGCTGGACCGCGATCGATCCGATCGACACCTCGGGCGTGCGGCGGATCAGGTTGAACAGCCCCAGACGCAGATTGCGCGCGAACCGCTCGTTGACGATCTCCATGGTCGGCATGCGACCCCGGACGATGCGCTCCTGGCTCGAAATGTCGTACGGCCGCACTTCGCCCTTCTGGGCCGCCTGCTCGACTTCCTTCTGGCTCTCGCCGGTGACGCCCTCGAGCAGGGCGTCGACTTCTTCCTGGGACAGAAACGATTCAGTCATGGTCGATACCGCCCGCGCGCCTACTGGACGATGAAACTGGAGAACAACACACGCTGGATCGGCTGATCCACCGGCCCGCGCCGGCGCTTGCGCGTGGTGCGCCGGTTCCCGTTCTCGGAAGGCTCGGCCTCGTCCTCCTCGATGCCGCCAAACGGATCCGACGCCTCGCGCAGGATGTCATAGGCCAGCTTCTCCTTGCCTTCGATCTTCAGCAGGTCTTCCGAGGTCCGTTGCGACACCAGCAGCAGGATGCTGCTGCGGATCGTCGGCAGGTACTGCTTGACCCGATCGACCGCGGCGGCATTCTGCAGCTCCAGCGTGATGCCGATCTGGGCAACCCGTTCGCCACCCGGGTCCGCCAGGTTCACCACCATGTTGTCCAGCGGCAGGTAGGTCGGCGGCCCGACCTCCACCTGCCGGGCGGCCGCGGGCGCGTCCATGTCACCGAACTCGGCGGCGGCGCGTTGCTTGTTGACATACATGATGGTGCCAAGGACCGCCAGCACGACGAACAGCACGATGGCCACCACGATCAGCAGCAGTTTCTTGCTCTTCGGTGGCGCGGCGGCAGCTTCAGCAGGTTTGGTGGCCACAGTTCATCCTCGATACGGGGTGCAAAGTCGATTATTCTGCACCCTCCCCGCGGTGATGGCCGGATAAAGGGTGGTATTTCATGGCAATCCCGTCGGCTTGCCGCGCCGAAACGGTCACACGAACAGGTCGACCGCCTGGCCCGAGACCTTGTGCGCGGGCGCGCCGGACGGCACCGAAACCTCCTGGACCGGCACGGATGCCGACCGCATGCCGGCCGGGCGCCCGGATCGCGCGCCGGGGGCCTGGTCCTGCGCCGAGTCACCGACGAATCCGCCCGACAACATCAGGCCCTCGCCGGCCAGCAGCTCCTTGAGCTGCGGCATGGCGTCGAGCAGGAGCTTGCGCGCCTGCGCCTGGTCGGAGCGGAACTCGACGAAGGCCTCGTCACCCTTGACCGCGATACGCACGTCGACGGCGCCACCACCGAAGGCGTCGAGTTGCAATTCGGCGCTTTGCACACCACCGGCCACCCAATAGTGCATCTTCTGCGCCAGCGCGGCGGACAACACGGGAGCCGCAACGGTCGGCGCGTAGACCGGGCTGGCGGCCTGCGGCGCACTGCTGCCGGGCGTGGCGTCCGACCACGGGACAAAACCGGTGCCGGTCACCTCGGATACATGGGTTCGCGCCGCGCCGCGCTCGTGCGTGCGCGCGCCGGGCCCGCCGCGCAGACCGGCGAGGCCGGCCTCGAACATCGACACGACGGCCGTTGCCGACGAGCCCGCCGGCGACGCCATCTGCGTGCGCCATTGCGTCGCGTCGGCCTCCTTGGCGGAAGGCTCCACCCGCGCGGCGGCGTCGCGCGCCGTGGCAAGCGCCTCGGCGTTCTGCTGCCGGGCCTGCGCATCGACCTCTCCCGGCGTCGCGCTGGCGTTCCGGCTCGCGGCGTTCGCCGCCCTCAGCGCGGCGGCCTGGGCGGGGTCCGTGTCGGCCAACGCGGCCGTGCCATCGGCGCCGGCTCCGGCATCCGCCGACACGTCGACCGTGGTCGCGGCATCGGCGGCGCCAGCGCCTGGGCGCGCGCGCGCAGGAGCGGCTGCGGCTGGCGGCGCGGCCGGAGCCACCGGCACGGCCGGCAGGTCGGTGAGTACCGGCACATCGGTGGCGTCCTGCGCACCGGGCGGGTCCGGCTGCGTGGCGGCATCACCCGCCGCCATGGCCACGGCCGGGTCGGCGACCGGATGCTGCTGCGCCTGCAGCAGGGACAGGAACGACGCGCCGCCCGAGGCCTCGTCCGGGGCACGCTGGCGGGCAGCGCCGCCCCCGGTCTTTTGCACGGGAGCCGGCGAGGCCGGAGCGACATGGGCGTCAATGGTCATGAGGGGTCCTGGCGTACGTCATGGGCCGCGGTCCGGCGACGGCTGGCGAATTCATCGGTCTGTTTCTGCTCGCGCCGGGCCGCGAGCCGCGCATGTTCCTGGCGCCGTTTCTCGAGCAGGCGCTTGAGGCCGGCCAGATACACCTCGGCCTCCATCAGCACCTTGCGGGCGGCCTGGCACTGGCGATGGGCATCGTCGATCACGCCCTGCTGCAACACGATGGTCTGGTCGAGCCGGTCCATGAACTGGTAGTAGTGGCCCACGATCTGCGGCGAGGTGCGGGTCTGCGCCGACACCGACCAGCGGCCCTGCGTGTCGGCCGCATAACTCGAGAGCTGATCGAGCTGCTGCAGGGCATGGTCGTGGCGCCGAAGCAGCTGCGCCAGCGCCTGCCCGGCCTCGTCGCGCTTGCGCGTCGCCAGCTCGAGCGCCACGGTCAATCCGCCCATGCCGGTCATGCTGCGCCCTCCATGACCTTTGCCATCGACGCGGTGCTGTCCGACAACGAGGCCGCCTCGTGCATGTGTTGCTGCAGAAACGTGTCCATCGACGGATGCAGGGCGATCGCCTGGTCCATGGTCGGGTCCGAGCCGGCGACATAGGCGCCGATCTGCACCAGGTCGCGGCCCTTGTCATAACGGGCCCGGACGGCGCGAAAACGACGCGCCAGCTCGAAGTGTTCCCGCGACACCACGTTGTGCATCACACGCGACGCGGACTGCATGACGTCGATGGCCGGATAGTGGCCGGATTCGGCCAGCGAACGCGACAACACGATGTGGCCATCGAGGATCGCGCGCGCCGCGTCGGCGATCGGATCCTGCTGATCGTCACCCTCGGCCAGCACGGTGTAGAACGCGGTGATCGAGCCGACGCCGTGCAACCCGTTGCCGCTGCGCTCGACCAGTTGCGGCAGCTTGGCGAAACACGAGGGCGGATACCCCTTGGTGGCCGGCGGCTCGCCGATGGCCAGCGCAATCTCGCGCTGCGCCATCGCGTAACGCGTCAGCGAATCCATCAGCAGCAACACGTGCTTGCCCTGGTCGCGGAAACTCTCGGCGATCGCAGTCGCATACGAGGCGCCCTGCATGCGCAGCATCGGCGGCGCGTCGGCGGGAGCCGCCACCACGACCGAGCGCGCACGCCCCTGCTCCCCCAGGATGTCCTCGATGAATTCCTTGACCTCGCGGCCGCGCTCGCCGATCAGGCCCACCACGATCACGTCGGCCGTGGTGTACCGGGCCATCATGCCCAGCAACACGCTCTTGCCGACGCCGGAGCCGGAGAACAGTCCGATGCGCTGGCCGCGCCCGATCGTCAGCAGGGCATTGATGGCGCGCACGCCGGTATCGAGCACGTCACGCACCGGCGCCCGGTCCATCGCATTGACCGGTTCGCGGTCGAGCGTGCGCGAGACCACGTCGGCGATCGGCCCCATGCGGTCCATCGGCTGGCCTTGCGCATCGACGACCCGTCCCAGCAGACCGTCACCCAGCGGCAGGCGCAAGCGGCCGGCATCGAGTTCCGATGGCAGGTGCGTCGCCCGGCCCAGTTGCGGCGCCGGCACGAAGGCGACCGACGGCACCACGCTGGCTCCGCTGGAGAGCCCGTGCATGTCGCCCGCCGGCATCAGAAAGGCCCGGTCATCGGAGAATCCGACCACTTCGGCCAGCACCGGCTTCGTCTCCGCGGCCTTGATCAGGCACTGGCTGCCCACCGGAACCCGCAGGCCGCTGGCCTCGAGCACCAGCCCGGTCAGGCGCGTCAAGGTACCGCGCCGCTCCAGGCAGGTGCCTGCGCGCAGGCGTTCGCAGGCGTCGTCGAGCAACTGCTGCCAGGCCGCGCCAGGGGCTTCGGGCACATCGGGCATGTCGGGCGTGTCGACGTCGACCGCGTCTTCATTCATCCCACTGCACCTCCAGGCCGAGCTTGGCAATGGCGCGACGCCAGCGGGTTTCCAGGCTGGCGTCGACGACGGCCCCGGCCGCGGAGATCATGCATCCGCCCGGCTCGATCGACGCATCGGCGGCCAGCGTCAGCTGCAGTGCCGCAAACTCCGTCTGGACCACGTCCTGCAACATGTCCAGGTCGACCGGATTGAGCCGCACCACGGCCGCCTTGGTGTCGTCGGCCAGCATCTGCAACCCTTCCCGGATCACCGGCTGCAAGGCATTGGGATTGACGGACAACTCGTGGCGCAACACCTGGCGTGCCAGCACACAGGCCAGCTCGAGCACACCCTGGGCCATCACCTGTTCGGATGCGGCCAGCTGCTCGCGCGCGGCCTCCAGCAGCTGGCCATAACGACGGGCGGCGTCGCGGCCCTGGTTCTGGACGTATTCCTCGTGTTGCTGCTGCGCGCGCAAGGTGGCCGTCGCCTGGCCCTGCGCGAAACCCTCCGCGTAAGCCTCCTGGCGCACCACCTCGTCACGCTGCGCATCGCGCTGCGCCTGGCGTTCCTGCGCCTCGGCCTCGGCCCGTGCCCGGTCGTCCGCCTCGATCTGCAGCAGGTCGGCATCGACATCGCCGAAATCCCAGCGCGCGACGGCATCGATCTCTTCGCCGGGGATGAAGCGGGACAGGTGGCGCATGCGGGTCCCGCGTGTCAGACCATGGCGTCGTCGGCACCGCCGCCGCCGACAACGATCTGGCCTTCGTCGGCCAGGCGCCGCACCGTCTTGAGGATCTCCTTCTGCTGCGCCTCGACCTCGGACAGGCGCATCGGACCACGCGACTCCAGGTCCTCGCGCAGCGTCTCGGCGGCGCGCGACGACATGTTGGACAGGATCTTCTCCTTGAGCTCGGGTTGCGCGCCCTTGAGGGCGGAGATCAGCGTGTCCGACGCCACTTCCTTGAGAACCGTCTGGATCGCCTTGTTGTCGAGCTTGATCAGGTCGTCGAAGACGAACATCTTGTCCATGATCTTCTGCGCCAGGTCCGGGTCGTGGCCGCGGATCGACTCGATCACCGTGCCTTCGACGTTGGCCCCCATCAGGTTGATCATCTCGGCCGCGGCCTTGACGCCGCCGAGCGAGGACTTGCGGACCTTGTCCGTGCCCTGCAGCACCTGGAACAAGACCTCGTTGAGGTCCTTGAGCGCCGTGGGCTGTATGCCCTCCATCGTGGCGATGCGCAGCATCACCTCGTTGCGCTGGCGCTCGGTGAACAGCTTGAGAATCTCGGACGCATGGTCGACGTCGAGGTGCACCATGATCGCGGCGACGATCTGCGGATGTTCGCTGCGCAGCAGTTCCGCCACCGACAGCGCATCCATCCACTTCAGGCTCTCGATGCCGGAGACGTCGCCGCCCTGCAGGATGCGATCGATCAGCAAGGTGGCCTTGTCGTCGCCCAGCGCGCGCCGCAGCACGTTGCGCACGTAGTCGCCCGAATCGGCCACCAGCAGGCTTTGCGAGGCCGCCAGGTCGGTGAACTTCTGGACCACGCTGTCGACCCGGTCACGGGTGATGCCCTTGGTGCGGGCAATCGCCTCGCCGAGCTTCTGCACCTCCTTGGGCGAGAGATGCTTGAACACTTCGGCCGCCTCGGCTTCGCCGAGCGACATCAGCAATACTGCCGCATCCTGGAGTCCTTCGTCAGCCATGATCGTGTTTTACCAGAACGGCGTCAGGCCGGAGCCTCGCTGCCCATCCATTCCTTGACGATGTTGGCGACCGCCACCGGGTTCTCCCGCGCCAGCTTGCGGGCCCCTTCGAGCCGCAACTGGGCCTCGGTCGGGCCGGCCTGCGCCTCGTCGGTGGCGCTGCTGGTCAGCAGCGGCGGCCGCTCCGTATCGTCGGCAACCAGCGCATCGAGTTGCGCCGCCGCTTCGAGATCGGCCTCGGGTTCCTGCGGTGGCTTGGCCATGGCCTTGAGCCCCGGACGCACCAGGCCGAACAGCAGCAAGGCCACCAGCAGCACCACGCCGATCGGCCAGGCCAGGCTGCGCGCCAGGTCGTGCATCTCCGGTTGCTGCCATATCGGCAGGTCGGACTGCGGGGCCTTCTGCACCGCAAACGGGGCGTTCACCAGGTTCACCGAATCGCCACGCTCCTGGCTGAAACCAATGGTCTCGCGCACGAGCGCGGTCATCTTCTCGATCTGCTCGGCTGTCAGCGCCACGCTGGTCACGACACCCTTGTCGTCGACGGACGGCTGGTGGTTGACCACCACGGCCGCACTCAGGCGCTTGACCTGGCCGGTGCTCGCGCGCACCACGCGGATGGTCTTGTCGACTTCGTAGTTGATGGTCGATTCGCGCTTGCCGCCAGCCAATGTCCCCTGGGCTCCCGCGCCAGCCGTGCCGGCGGCCGCCAGCGTCTGCGCCGGACCGTTGATCGGTGCGGTGGCGTTGCCCGGCGGCTGGTTGGTGACCGCGCCCGGCACGCCCGATGGCGCCGCGGGGCCTGCGGCGCCGGGCCCGGTCTCGATCAGTTGCTGGCTGCGCACCGCGCCGGAATCCGGCGTCTGGTTGGGCCGGTGCGACTCGGACGTGGACTCGGTCTGCGTGAAGTCGACGTCGGCCG
>JBFIDI010000062.1:0-16966 GCA_041581405.1 Burkholderiaceae bacterium | reverse complement strand
GTGGGCCCGGATTTCGGTGCCTTCTACCGCGGCGTCGAATGGATGGGCCTGCAGCGCCATCTCAAGGTGGCCGGCATCTTCGCCCGGCTGACACTGCGCGATGGCAAGCCTCAATACCTGGCCGACACCCCCCGCTTCATCCAGTACATCCGTGCCACCGCGGCACGTTACCGCGAACTCAAGCCGCTGCTGCGCCTGGTCGACCAGGTCGAAGGCATCGAGGAGCGCAGCGGCTTTGCGTACGGCCGGATGTAACATGCGCCGGCGACCCGAACGCTGACCGCCATGCCGGGCGGACCCCGTTTCTATTGCCCCGTGCCGCTGGCCAGCGGCATGACGCTGGAACTGCCGGCCGCCGCGGCACGCCACGTGCAGGTATTGCGGCTGCAGCCGGGCGCGACCATCACCTTGTTCGGGCATCCGGACGGCGCGACGCCGGGCGGGGAGTTCGCCGCCACCGTGACGGCCATGGGACGCCAGTCGGTGCAGGTGCAGGTCGGGGCACACGACCCGGTGGAACGCGAAACCGCGCACCGCCTGCACCTGGCCATCGGCATCCCGGCCAACGAACGCATGGACTGGCTGGTCGAGAAGGCCACCGAACTCGGCGCGGCAAGCATTCAGCCCTTGATGACCGAACGCAGCGTCGTGCGCCTGGACGCGCAACGCAGCCTGAAGAAGCTGTCGCACTGGCAAAGCATCGCCGTGGCCGCCTGCGAGCAATGCGGCCGCAACCGGGTCGCCCGGGTGCACACGCCGATGACGCTGGCGCAATGGCTGCGGCGCCCGCCCGAGCCGTCCGGCCCCCCCGCGGCGGCGCTGATCCTGTCGCTGCAAGCCGGCAGCGAGCCGTTGGCGCAATGGCGCGCCGGCGCGGGCGCGGCAGCCGTCGACATCGTGTTCCTGTGTGGTCCCGAAGGTGGGCTGAGCGCGAGCGAAGAAGCCAAGGCCGTCGCGGCCGGCCACCGGCCGGTGTCGCTGGGCACACGCACGCTGCGCTCGGAAACCGCCGCCCTGGCCGCACTTACACTGCTCGCATGAACCGTAACCTCTGGCTGCTGGCGGTCTGCCAGGCCTTGCTGCTGACCAACAACATCATCTTCATCGCCATCAACGGCCTGATCGGGCTGAGCCTGGCGCCGCTGGGATGGATGGCCACGCTGCCGGTGATGGCCTACGTGGTCGGCGGTGCCTTGAGCACGCCGCTGGTCGCACGCACGCAGAGTGCCTGGGGGCGCAAGGTGTCGTTCCAGATCGGCCTGGTCGTGGCGCTGGTGTCCGCACTGGCCTGTGCCTATGCGGTGATGGCGCACAGCTTCTGGCTGCTGGTGGCGGCCACCATCGTGGCGGGTTATTACAACGCCAACGGCCAGCTGTACCGGTTCGCCGCCGCCGAATTGTCCGAGCCGAGCTACCGGGAAAGAGCCATCTCGCTGGTGCTCGCCGGCGGCCTGGTCGGGGCGGTGATCGGACCGAACATCGCGACCCGGACCAAGACCTTGACGGAAACCCCGTTCGTCGGCGCCTACCTGGCACTGGCCGTCGTCGCGGTGATCTCGATGGTGCTGATGGCACGCATGCAGTTCCCCCCCGTGCCGCCCAGGGTCGCCGGCGACCCGAAAGGCCGGCCGCTGTCGCTCATCATGCGCCAGCCGATCTTCATCGTGTCGACGCTGGGCGCCGCACTCGGTTATGGCGTCATGAACCTGTTGATGGCGGCCACGCCGCTGGCCATGCAGGTCTGTGAACTGCCGTTCGAGGACACCGCCTTCGTGCTGCAATGGCATGTCATCGGCATGTTCGCGCCCGGCTTCTTCACCGGCCACCTGATCCGGCGCTTCGGCACCTTGCAGATCATGGCGGTCGGCGTGGTGCTCAACCTGCTGTGTATCGTCATCGCCCTGTCCGGCGTCGAACTGCACCAGTTCGTGATCGCGCTGTTCCTGCTGGGTATCGGCTGGAACTTCCTGTTCACCGGCGCCACCACGCTGTCGCTCAAGTCCTACCGTCCCGAGGAAAAGGACCGCGCGCAGGCCGCCATCAACTTCTGCGTGTTTGCCGTGATGGCGGTGACCTCGTTCGCCTCCGGTGCACTGGTCACGACCCAGGGCTGGCGGCTGCTGAACCTCGGTTCGCTGGTGCCGGTGGCGCTGACCGCCGCCGCGCTGGGCTGGCTGGCATGGCGTGTGGCGACCCGTCGCGAACCCGCGTTGTAAGCTAGTGGCCTTTGACCAGCAAAACGGGAGGTAGACCATGGGACTATTGGATTCGGTACTCGGCGCCGTGCAGGGCGGAACCGACAAGGCGGCAGGCACGGGAGGACTCGGCGGACTGCTGGGCACCCTGGCCGGCAATCCGCAGGTGGTGCAGGCGCTTGTCGCCATGCTCGGCAACGACGGCCCGGTGGGCGGCCTCGGTGGCCTGCTGGCACGGTTTCAACAGGCCGGGCTGGGCGAGCTGATCCAGTCCTGGATCGGCAGCGGCGACAACCTGCCGGTATCCGGTCCGCAGATCGAGCAGGTCCTGGGCGGGGACGCCTTGTCCATGCTGGCGTCGAAACTCGGAACCCAGCCGTCGGACGCCGCCAGCCAGGTCTCGCAGGTCCTGCCCGGGCTGATCGACAAGCTGACCCCGGATGGCCAGGCGCCGGCCGGCGGACTGGGCAGCAGCAGCGAGCTGATGGGCATGCTGGGCGGCCTGCTCGGCAAGCCCTGACCCGTGCCGCGGGCATGCGCCCGCTCCTCAGAAGTGTTCGTCCAGCCAGGACTGCAGCTGCGCGAACACCTGCTCGTTGCCGGGTGCGGCCTCGTTGAAGATCTCGTGGTACAGCGGCTCGAAGCAACGTGAGGTCACGACGGACCCGGGCGCCTGTGCGGCGAACGCCCGGCTGCCGGACGGATCGACCAGCTTGTCGTCGCCTGCGAACATCAGCAGGGTCGGCAAGCTCCATGCGGGTGCCGCGGCCACGACCTGCGGCCCGCCGTCGGCAATGAAACGCGCCAGGCGCGCCGAGATCCGGTCGTGCACCAGCGGGTCGGCCTTGTAACGCGCCACCACCGCCGGATCGTGCGAGAGGTAATTGGCATCGAGTCCATTGCCCACACGCAGGTTCGGAGCAAACTTCGGCAACACGGCCACCAGCAGTTTCTGCACGCCACTGAGGCCCGCGTCGAGCGCGGGCGACGACAACACCAGGCCTTCGATCGACCGCATCCGCTGGGCGACGAACTGCGCTGCCACGAGGCCGCCCATGCTGTGGCCCAGCACGATCAGCGGTGTCGAGTCGTGCATGCGCGCACGCGATTCGTCGACCACTTCGGCCAGGTCCTGCAACAGGCGATCGTCCGAGGGCAAGGCGCCGCGCTGGCCCATGGATTCCCCGTGTCCGTACTGGTCGTAGGCGCGCACCGCAAAACCCCAGTCGTTCAGCCGCGCGGCCACGTGGTCGTAGCGCCACGCATGTTCCCCCAGGCCATGGACGATCAGCACCACGCCACGCACCGGCGCCTTCTTGAGGGGCCAGTCCATCACGACCAGGTTGGTACCGTCGCGTGCGGTCAACGGGCTGAAATTGGTCTCAGCCACGACCCGCCCTCCATCGGTACCCGGCCGGCCACGCCGACGGCACGATATCCGACCCGCGGTCCAGGCGCATGCGGTTCAGGGGCGCTGGGCTCACGGCAGGCTGACGATGACCCTGGCCACGGCGGCCGTGAGTTTCTTGGCAAAGGGCACGTGCAGGAACTCGTTCGGCCCGTGGGCATTGCTCTTGGGGCCGAGCACGCCGCAGACCATCATCTGCGCCTTCGGGAAACCGCGCTCGAGCATGTTCATCAGCGGAATCGTGCCGCCCTGGCCGATGTAGCCGCACGGAGCGCCGAACTGCGCCCGGGATGCGGCATGGAGCGCCTGTTCGAACCAGGGCGTCATCGCCGGCGCATTCCAGCCGGTGGCGCCGCCATGGCTCTCGAACGTGACCCGCGCCTGGTACGGCGCGTTGTCCTCCAGCAAGGCCTTCATCTCCTGCACGGCCTGCGCGGCGTCGACCAGCGGCGGCAGCCGCAGGCTGAGCTTGAACGCGGTGTAGGGCCGCAACACGTTGCCGGCGTTCTCCAGCGACGGAAAACCCTCGGCGCCGGTGACGCTGAGCGTCGGCGTCCAGGTCCGGTTGATCAGCGCCTGGACCGGGTCGGTGGTGGTGGGCAACACGAAGGTGCGCGACCCCTCGCAGTCGTAGTGGGCCCAGGGGAAACGCCGCGTCACCTCGTCGCCCAGGATGGCCGCGGTGGCCCGCGCCTGCGCCAGCCGGTCCGGCGGCACCTCGCAATGGAAACTGGCCGGCAACAGGCGGCCGGTGGCACTGTCCTCGAGCCGGTCCAGCACCTGGCGCATGATGCGGAAACTCGACGGCACCAGGCCCGAGGCATCGCCGGAGTGGATGCCTTCGGTCAGCACCTCGACCTTGAGCGTGCCGCTGGCCATGCCGCGCAGGCTGGTCGTCAGCCACAACTGGTCGTAGTTGCCGGCGCCGGAGTCCAGGCACACCACCAGCGCGACGTCCCCCAGACGCGGCCGCAACGCGTCGATATACGGCAACAAGTCGTAGGAGCCGCTTTCCTCGCAGGTCTCGATCAGGCCCACGATGCGCGGATGCGGCACGCCCTGGGCCTTGAGCGCCTGCACCGCGGCAATGCTGGCATAGACCGCGTAACCATCGTCGGCACCGCCGCGCCCGTACAACTTGCCGTCTTCGTACTTGGGGGTCCAGGGGCCCAGGTCGTTGCGCCATCCGGTGAACTCGGGCTGCTTGTCCAGGTGGCCGTACATCAACACGGTCTGGGTCGAGTCCGGCCGCGTCGCATCGAGTTCGAAGAACAACACGGGGGTACGACCGTCGATCCGCACGATCTCCAGGCGCAGGCCGGCGACCTTCTGCGCCAGCACCCAGTCGGCGGCCGATCGCAGCACCGTCTCGATATGGCCGTGCTCGGCCCAGGCCGCATCGAATCCGGGCGACTTGGCCGGCACGCGGATGTAGTCCTGCAGGCGGGCCAGGATGTCGTTGTCCCATTGCGCGCTCGCATGCGCCAGCGCCTGGGCGTCGTTCAGCACGGAGTGCGGTATTTCCTTGTGCAGCGGTGCGTTCATGGACGATCCTGGTGGAATTTCCCCCATCGTATCAAGTCCGCGTGCGCTTCGCGCCGGTTCGCGGCGAAAGCGGCCGCCGTCTGTGCGGGCGCGCGGCCGCGCCGATCAACGACGCTCCGGGGCCGGCAACGGCGCGGCCGCCGGCAGCAGTCCGTCGGCATGCAGCGCCTGCCAGAAGGCCTGCGGCACGGCATGGCCGAGCATCGCGACCCCATCGTCCCATTGCGACACGTCCTGGGGGCCGAGCAAGACGATGTCGACCGCCGGGTGGGCCAACGGGAATTGCAACGCGGCGGCGCGCAGCGGCACCGCATGCCGTGCGCAGACGTCCTCGACCGCGCCCACCCGGTCGATCCAGTGCTGCGGCGCCCGGTCATAGTTGAAGCGCGGCGGCGCGCCGGCGGCACCCCGCACGCCGGTGGCCAGGATGCCCGAGTTGAACACGCCGCCCAGCGCAATACGTACGCCGCGCTGCTCGCATACGGGCAGCAAGCGGGCCAGCGCGGAGTGGTCCACCAGGCTGTAACGACCGGCCAGCAGCAGGCAGTCGAGTTCGGCCTGGGCCAGCACGTCCAGGCACACCTGTACGTCGTTGACACCCAGGCCGACGTGGCGCAGCAGACCTTCGTCGCGCATGCGGCGCAATTCGGGCAGGGCCTCCTCGACGACCTGGCGCAGCACGCGCGGATAGTCCGGGCCGTGCACGCCGGCGTCGCAGTCGTGCATGTACACGACGTCCAGCCTGGCCTGCCCCAGCCGCTGCAGGCTGTCCTCGACGCTGCGGCGCACGCCACGCGCCGAGTAGTCCCACGCCTGCACGAACGGCAACACGTCGACGTAGCCGTTCTGCTCGCGCGGCGCCGACGCGTCGGGCCGCAGCAGACGGCCGACCTTCGACGACAGCGTGAAGTCGTCCCGGTCGCGGCCGCGCAAGCCCTGGCCCAGCCGATGCTCGCTCAGGCCGTTGCCATAATGCGGCGCCGTGTCGAAGCTGCGACAACCCGAGGCCCAGGCGGCACGTATCAATGCCTGCGCCGCATCGTCGTCGATCGCGACGAACAGGTTGCCCAAGGGGGCGCATCCCAGGCCCAGCCGCAGGCCATCGGTCATGGTGTGGAACATCATCGCGTCGGGCGGACCCGCCAGGTATTCAAGGGCAATGGCGCCACGCAGGCCTTGCCGGCGGCGCGGTGCGTGGAATCGTTCGTGGTCATGGCCTGCCCGCCCATCAGCGGCGCTCGCGCAGGAAGTCCTGCAAGGCCTGCGCGGTCGGCGCGCCGCGGATCCCGTCGGCCTGGGCGCACTTGAGTGCCGCCGCCGCGCTTGCATAGGCGCAGGCCTCGGCACTGCGCATGCCACGTGCCAGGGCCAGCGTGAGGGCGCCGTGGAACACGTCGCCGGCACCCGTGGTGTCGACGACCCGGACCGGGAATGCCGGGATACGCTGCCTGCGACCGTCCGCCACCAGCACCACGCCGTGTGCCCCCAGGGTGACGGCCGCGCAGCGGGCACCCAGGTAGATCGCGCGCAGCAGGGCCTCCTCCTGTGCAACCGGACCCGACCATGCCGCCAGACCGGGCTCGGAGAACACGACCCAACCGGCCAGCGGCACCAGCGCGGCCAGGTCGTGCTGCGGCGCGACGTCGGCGTCGAAGACCGACAGCCGCCCATGGGCGCGCGCCCACAACAACGCGGCCCGGGCTCCGGCGGGCCAGCGCGGGTCGACCAGCACCGCGTCGCAACCGTCGAACACCGCGTCGTCGGGCAGCCGCGCGCCCGCCAGCGCATTGCCCCGGTGGTTGAAGATATGCCGTTCGCCGTGGCGGTCGACGATGATGGCCGACGCCGAGGTATGGGTACCCGGCACCTCCTGCAGATGGGTCAGGTCGATGCCTTCGGCGGCCAGCTGGCGGCGCACCATGCGACCGGCATCGTCCGGACCGACCGCGCCGACGAACCGCACCCGGGCGCCGAGCCGGGCACAGGCGAGGGCGGCGTTGGCCGCCATGCCGCCACCGACACTCTCGTAGCGATGGGCCGGCGTCTTCGTCGCCCGCTCGGGGAAACTGTCGATCTGGAACACGTGGTCGATCGCGCAATGGCCGACACAGGCGATCAACGGTTGCGAATCAGGTGCTTCACTCGGAGAGTCCATGGATGCGATGCGATGCGATGTGCGGGATGTCAGGAGGCCACCAGCATGCCCGACAACACGGTGGCAATTCCCAGGAAGGAGAAGAACCCGACGATGTCGGTGACGGTGGTCAGGATGATCGACGAGGATTGCGCCGGATCCTGGCCCAGCCGGCTCAGCGTGATCGGCACCAGCGCGCCGGCAAAACCGGCCGCCACCATCGAGATGATCATCGCCGAAACGATGACCAGCACCAGGCCGATCGAACGGCTCCAGACATAGACGCCGATGGCCGTGGTCGCCGCGATGGCGATGCCGTTGGTGAAGCCGACGCTGACCTCCTTGAGCACGACCTTGGGCCAGTGGCGCAGACTGATCTCGCGCAGCGCCAGGCCACGCATCGTGACCGCCAGCGCCTGCGCGCCGGCGTTGCCCGACTGGCCCGCCACCACCGGCAGCAATACCGCCAGCGCGGTGAACTGGGCAATCGTGTGCTCGAACAGGCCCACCACCGCGGCGGCCAGGAAGGCGGTCAGCAGGTTGATCTGCAGCCAGGGCAGGCGCTTGACGACCGCAAAACGCGCCGGCGACAGCGCCCGCTCGTCCTTGCTCACGCCGACCATGGTCTGGATGTCCAGGCTGGCCTCTTCCTGCATCGCCGACACCAGCGCCGACTGCCGGATCACGCCGACCAGCCGGCCGGAGAAATCCACCACCGGCAGGTCGGTGATGTCGCTGCGCTCGAGCAGTTCGACCACCTCCTCACGCGGCGCGATGTCGTTGACCACGGCCGCGATGCGGTGGCGCATCGTGCCCAGCAACTCCGCGGGTTCGGCCAGCGCCAGCTGCTGGATCTGCACCCGCCCCTCGAGCCGTCCGTCGTCGTCGATCAGGAAGAACTCGTGCACGTCGCGCCGCTTGAGCGCACGCAAGCGGGTCAGGGCCTCCTGCGCCGTCAGTTCGGAGCGCAACACCACGACCCGCGGATCCATCAGCTGGCCGGCCGAGTCGGCCGGATAGTCCATCAGCTTGGCCAGCTCGGCGCCGACCTGCGGATCGAGCAGGGCCAGGCAATGCCGGCGCTGCTCGGGCTCGAGCCGCACCAGCAGCGCCACCGCCAGCGCCGGCTCGAGTTCGGAGACGATGTGGCGCACCAGCGGGTCGGGCAGCAGGCCGATCACCGCCTGCTCCACGTCGGAGCTCAGCTGCTCCCACACCGGCACCACCGCATGCGGGGGTTGCTGCGACAGCAGGTCGGCGACCTCCTGCGCGTCCATGCGCTCGAGTTGTCGCGCGGCTTCGCCCGGGTAGTCCAGCAGATACCTCAGATTGAGGGCTTCGACGGCGTTGTCGGCGTCACGACGGGTGTTCATGGCTTTCTCCATCGGGCAGCGGCGCCGCCACCGGCAGCAACTCGACCGCAAGCGCGATCAGGCTGGACACGCCCAGCCAGTAACCGCCCGCAAGGTTGGCGAACATGTCGCCCAGGCCGACCTGGGGCTGGACCTGGTGGTCGCGCATCACGGCGCGCGCCATCACGCCACGGTCGAGCGCGCCGACGAAGCGGTCGTCGCGTTCGATCACCGGCAGCATCTGGAAGTCGTCCCAGCCCGCGTGGTCGGCAATGCCGTGGATCGATGCGCGCGCCGGCAGCGTGAACCGGACCTTGCGCATCAGCTGCGACAACACGGTATCGGGCGCGGCGCGCAGCAACTCGGGCAACTCGACCTGGCCCAGCAGTCGCTGGCCGGCGCCGACGACGAACACCATGGCGTCGATCTCGCCCTGGGCCTCGCGCAGCCGCCGCAACGCCGACTCGGCCGGCGTGTCGCCGGCCAGCACGACGACGCGCGGGTCCATCCACGCCCCGACCGTGTCCTCCGGATAACCGAGCAGCAGCCGAAAGGCCATGCCCATGCCGGTGGGAAGCTGTGCCAGCAGCGCATGGCGCCGGGCCTCCGGCAGGTAGTGCAACACCGCGACGCCGGCCTGCGGACCCATGCCGCGCAGCAATCCGGACACCGTCTCGTCGGCCAGCGGCTCCAGGCAGCGGGCGACGAACGGCGGCAACATCAGGCGCAACACCGGTGCGGCCAGGCGCAGCGGTGCGTCCGACAACAGCGCCGAGACGTTCTGCGGCGCCAGCCGCTCGAGCACCCGGGCCGCATCGGCCGGATGCGACTCGAGAAAGGCGAACGACAGTCGCTCGCTGCGCGCCATCAGCTCTTCTCCCCGATGCGCAGCACGATGGCCTCTTCGCCGTAGACCTTGGCCGGCAGCGTGACGCGGCCTTCCTCGGTCTCGAGCACGACGGCGACCGGCGTCAGGTCCAGGATGCGGCCTTCGAAACCTCCCATGCGCACCGTCTGGCCGACCGAGAAGCTGTGGCGCAGGTGGTGGCCACCGATCAGGTTGGCGACATAGGTCCGCGCGCCCAGGCTCAGGGCCAGCGCCACCGATACCACCACCGAGCCGCCGGCGATGGCGGCGATGATGACCAGGAAGGTCACCTTGATGCCGATCTGGTCGGCCCCCACCAGCAGGGCGGTGACCAGGATCACCGCCTGCACGGTGCGCGCGAGCAGTTCGCGCTGGCGCGACCCGGACACCGACGAGGTGGCCACCACCAGATCGCGCGCGAGCCGGCTGAGCAGGAAACCGGCGCCGATAATCAGTGCGCCCGAGAACAGCGTGGGCACGTAGTTGACGACACCCGCCAGCCACGCGGTGAAGGCGTTCAGGCCCAGGACCTGGGTGGCCGCCGTGATGAAGAACAGCAGGATCAGCCAGAACACCAGGCTGCCCAGTACCCGGGCCGACGATTGCGGCAGCTTGGCCCGCTCGGTGCCGCCCGACGCGGTCAGGCGCGCCAGGACGCGGTCGACGCCCACGGCGGCACGCACGGCCAGCGAACGCATCACCCGCGCCACGAACCATCCGACCAGCAACAACACGAAGGCGCCCAGCAGGCTCGGCAGGTACTGCCCGGCGCGATCGGCGAACTGCGTGAACGCGCTGCCCAGTACCGCGCTCCAGTCCGTCAATACTTCCATACGCTCGACCCCCGGGTCGGCTCGGCTGCCGACAAGCTGTTGCACGGGCCGGCGGCACACCATGCGGCGCCGACCCTGGATGCCAGCTTACCACCGGCTCCGACGCTCGCCGTGGCCGGCGAGCAACACGACCGACCCGGCCGCCCGGGCCCGGGCGGCAGCGATCAGGTACCGGCCAGCGCCTGGCTCAGGTCTTCGAGCAGGTCGTCGATGTGTTCGATGCCGATCGACAGGCGCACCATGTCCTCCTGCACGCCGGCCTTGGCGAGTTCATCGGCGCCCAGCTGGCGGTGCGTCGTCGACGCGGGGTGGCAGGCCAGCGACTTGGCGTCGCCGATGTTGACGAGCCGGGTGAACAGCTTGAGCGCGTCCTGGAACCGGGCCCCGGCTTCCCGCCCGTCCTTGGCCTTGAGACCGAAACTGATGATGCCCGAGGCCCGCCCACCCATCAGCGTCTTGACCAGGCCATGGTCGGGATGGTCGCTCAGGCCGGCATAGTTGACCCAGCCGACCTTGGCGTGCGACTTCAGGAAACTCGCCACGCTCAGCGCGTTGTCGCAGATGCGGTCCATGCGCAGCGCCAGCGTCTCGATGCCTTGCAGGATCTGGAACGCGTTCATCGGGCTCAGTGCCGCGCCCATGTTGCGCAGCGGCACCACGCGGGCACGGCCGATATAGGCCGCCGGGCCGAGTGCCTCGGTGTAGACCACACCGTGGTAACTCACGTCCGGCTCATTGAGGCGCTTGAAACGGGCCTTGTGCTGGGCCCAGGGGAACTTGCCGGAATCGACGATCATGCCGCCGATGGACGTGCCGTGACCGCCGAGGTACTTGGTCAGCGAATGCACGACGATGTCGGCGCCGTGTTCGAACGGCCGGCACAGGTAGGGGCTGGGCACGGTGTTGTCGACGATCAGCGGCACGCCGGCGTCATGGGCCACCTTGGCCAGCGCCTTGAGGTCGGTGATGTTGCCCAGCGGGTTGCCGACCGATTCGCAGAACACGGCCTTGGTCCTGTCGTCGATCAGCTTGGCGAACGAGGCCGGATCGCGGTAGTCGGCGAACCGGGTCTCGATGCCCATCTGCGGCAAGGTATGGGCCAGCAGGTTGTAGGTGCCGCCATACAGGGTCGAGGCCGACACGATGTTGTCGCCGGCCTCGGCGATGGTCTGGATCGCGTACGTGATGGCCGCCATGCCCGAAGCCACCGCCAGGCCACCGACGCCACCTTCCATCTCCGCGACCCGGGCTTCGAGCACGGCGTTGGTCGGATTCATGATCCGGGTGTAGATGTTGCCCGGCACCTTCAGGTCGAACAGGTCGGCCCCATGTTGCGTGTTGTCGAACGCATAGGCCACCGTCTGGTAGATCGGCACCGCGACCGCCTTGGTGGTCGGGTCCGGGGTGTAGCCGCCGTGCACGGCGATGGTTTCGATTTTCATGGGGTCTCCTCAAAACTGCGCATCTTAGGCCATGCGCCGGCCACGCACCGCCGTCGGCGCGAACGGCAATCGCATTGACGTCCGGACCGGGGATCTGATAGCATTACTAACATGTCAGTCGGTGGCGCACGCATCGTGTGGTCCCTGCGATCTGAAGGCATCCACCCGCCATGCTCAAAGGTTTGTCCCCGTTGTTGTCACCCGACCTGCTGCATGTGCTGGCGAGCATGGGGCATGGCGACGAGATCGTGCTGGCCGACGCCAACTTTCCGGCCGCGACACACGCCCGTCGGCTCGTGCCCTTGAGCGGTGCCGACGCGCCGCAGCTGCTCGACGCCGTGCTGGCGGTCATGCCGCTGGACGACTTCGTCGACCAGGCCGCGTTCACGATGCAGGTGGTGTCGGACCCGACCCGCGTGCCGGAGGTGGTGCAGGAATTCGACGCGACCTTGCAACGCCATGGCTGCGCGGTGTCGCAGCCGCTCGAGCGTTTCGCCTTCTACCAGCGCGCCGCCGCGGCTTTCGCGATCGTCGCCACCGGCGAATGCCGCGTCTACGGCAACATCCTGCTCAAGAAAGGCGTCGTGCGTCCATGACCGGGAGACGCAAGACCGGCCCACGCCAGGCAGCCGCACCACCGGCCGAAGGCACGAGCCAGCGTGCCCGTGCCTACCAGGGGTTCACGCAGCAGATTCTCAGCGGCGGCATCCGCAGCGGGCAGTTCATCTCGCAGCGCGAGCTGATGACGCTGCTCGACATGCCGCTGGGCGCGGTGCGCGAGATGATCCCGCGGCTGGAGGCGGCCGGCCTGATCCGCACCGTGCCCCAGCGCGGCCTGCAGATCGCCCATGTCGACCTCAAGCTGATCCGCAACGCGTTCCAGGTCCGCTCGATGATCGAGCACGAGGCGATCCGCCACTTCGTGCATACCGCCGGCGACGAGGAGCTCGCGCAGATCGAGGACAACCACCGCGACATCCTGCGCCGCGCCAGCGCCACGCCGGTCGACGGCCAGTTGCTCGACGACGCCCAGGCGGTCGACTGGGGCCTGCACGATCGCATGGTCGATGCGCTGGGCAACGAGATCGTGTCCGAGATCTACCGCGTCAACAGCCTGCGTATCCGGCTGATCCGGCTCGACTCCAGCGTGATCACGCCGGCCCGGTTGATACCGGCGATGGAGGAACACATGCGTTTCATCTCCGCGCTGCGCCAGCGCGACGCCGTCGGTGCAACCGAATTGCTCGAGGCCCATATCCGCAGCGCCCGCGACCGCGTGCTCGCGTCCCCGCTGGAACCGGCGCTGGCCGACAACAGCGGCGCGGGCCCGGCCGTGGCGCGCCGCACCCGATCCACCCCGACCCGAAGGAAAACACCTTGAACCCCGACATCTCCGGCCTGTGGCCCGCCATGCTGACACCCGTGGCCGCGGACGGCACGCTCGACACGCCGCGCGCACTGGCGCACGCCCGGCATTTGCTGGCCCAGGGCAGCGACGGCATCACGCTGTTCGGCACCACCAGCGAAGGCCCGGCATTCACCAATGTCGAACGCAAGGGCCTGCTCGAACACATGATCGCCAACGGCATCCGGCCCGACCAGATCGTGGTCACGACCACCTGCAGTGCGCTTGCCGACGCCATCGATCTCGGACGGCATGCGATCGCCCAGGGCTGCATGCGCCAGCTGTTCATGCCGCCGTTCTACTTCCGCCAGCCGCCCGATGCAGGCATCATGGCCGCGGTGACCACCGTCGTGAACGGCATCGGCGACCCGCGGCTGAAGATGCTGCTGTACCACATCCCCGGCCTGTCCAGCGTCGTGTTCAGCCACGACAGCATCCGCACGTTGGCCGAGCGCCATCCGGGCCAGGTCATCGGCGTCAAGGACAGCAGCGGCAGCCTGGAACACGGCCTGGCGCTGGCCAAGGCGTTCCCGCAGCTGGCCATCCTCAGCGGCGCCGAACAATACGTGGCCGAGATCATGCGCGCCGGCGGCAGCGGCTCGATCAACGGCCTGGCCAACATCGCGCCGGCGCTGATGGCGCGCATCATCGCCAACCCGGCCCAGGTGAGCCCGGCCGACGAGAAGCTGGTGCTGGACCTGCTTGCATTACTGTCGCTGCGCCCGGGCATGGCGTTCGTCAACGTCTACAAGACCATGCTGGCCGAACAGACCGGCGACGACACCTGGCTCAACGTGCGGGCCCCGCTGAGCCCGCTGGCGAGCGAGGTCGAACAAGAGGTTCGCGCCGCCTACCGCGCCATCGGCGCGGCGCTCTCCAGGGTCTGAACCGCAGATCGGCCGAACGGTGCCGGCCAGCCCGGCTCCTGCTCCCGTCAGGCCGCCGGGCCGAACGCGGGGGGCGGCAGGTCGGGAAACGGATCGACCGACACCGGCCGGCGCTGCGGCTGGCCCCGCAGCATCGCGTCGCCGAAGTCCAGCAGGCACTGCCAGTCCGCCAGACGGTGCTCGTGACCGCCCGGACGAAACACGATGTCCGCCCGCCCGGCCGCACCGAGCAGTTCGAACACGCATAACGCCGCCCGGTGGCTTTGCCAGCTGCCCTGCGGATTGGCCCAGAGATCGTCCAGCGCCTCGGTGGTCAACAACGCGCGCGGCGCGACCAGGGCCTTGAGCAGATGCTGGTCGAACGGCAGCTCCCGCTCGCGGCCCACGTACGCCTGCAAACCCGGATCGAACCAGTGGCCGAACACCCGCATCAGGTCGGCCAGCGTCTCCGCGCCCGGTCCCTGGTGGCGCCAGCTGCCGGCACCACCGGCGCCGGAGTTGTTGGCGCTGGTCAGCGCAATACGTTCATCGGTCGCACCGGCCAGCAGCGCGGCCTTGCCGCCACGGGAATGGCCGACGACGGCGATGGCCTGCGCATCGATGCCCTCCAGCGTGCACAACACGTCGACCACCCGGTGCAGGGCCCAGGCCCACGCCGCCAGCGTGCCGTGCCGCGCCATGGCCTGCGGCAGGTGCGGCGGGCGCGACGATGACGGCGGGCCGGGATCCGGCGCGACTTCGACCCGGTTGAATTCGGCGAAGACATAACCACGCGACAGCAGCAGCGCCAGCACCGCGTCGTCGGCATAGTGCCAGCAACCGTCGCCGCTGACGACGACCGGCAGCGGCCCGGGGGCATCGGGCATGAACAGGCGCAGCAGGAAGCCGGGCGTCGCATCGGGCTCGACACGACAGGTCAACAGGCGCGCGCCGGGCCACCGGCGCAGCGGTGCATCGTGCAGGCAGACGAGTCGCGTCGACGCGGGCCTGGGTGGCAACGCGCCATACACCAGCGGCAGCAGGCGGTCGATGATTTCGCGCCGCCGCCGCGACCATGACGCGGCGTCGTCGATGCGTCGTCCGGACAGGCTCAGCAGCGGGTCGGGCCAGTCGGCGCCGGCGGGAAGCACCATGGTGTCAAGGGGGTCATTCATATGACCGGGTCGGTACAAACGATAGGCGCGCGCCGGCCGATTTCACCTAGGATGGCGGACGCTTCCCTCCACTCTCATGAAGGTCGTCACCATGGTAACCCGTATCCTCCATCACCCCGTTGGCGCACTCGTCGCCGCGATGTTCGTCCTGCCCGCCGCCGTGCATGGCGCGGAGATCCGCGTCATGTGTTACCAGGACGGCGTCGAATGCGATGTCGTGGCCGAGCAGGCCAAGCGTTTCGAAGCCGCCAATGCCGGCACCAAGGTCGTGATCGACGTGGTGCCCTACAAGACCATCGTCGAGCAGCTGCCGGTGCAGCTGGCCGCCGGCCAGGGCCCCGACATCGCGCGTGTCACCGACCTGGGCGGCCTGTCGAAGTACTACCTGGACATCAGCGCACACGTCAAGGACAAGGCGTACTGGGAGGCGAACTTCGGCGCCACCTTGCCCTGGCTGCGACCCGGCCCCGGCGACACCGGCTTCTACGGCTTCATGTCGCAACTGACGATGACCGGCCCGTACGTCAACAAGACCTTGTTCGAGCAGGCCAAGGTGCCGATGCCGGGCCCGAAGGCGACCTGGGACGAATGGGTCGACGCCACGCGCAAGGTGGCCAAGGCCAACCAGCTGCCCGCCGCGATGGCCTGGGACCGCTCCGGCCACCGCTTCGCCGGCCCGGCGATCAGCTACGGCGCCAAGCTGTTCGACGCCAAGGGCGACATCGTGATCGACGAAGGCTACAAGACCGCCGTGTCCAAGTTCGTCGGCTGGCACAAGGACGGCGCGATGCTCAAGGAGGTCTGGGCCGGCAGCGGCGGTTCGAGTTACGCCGACTCCATCGGCGAGTTCAAGAACGCACGCGTGGCGATGGTGTTGTCGGGCTCGTGGCAGATCAACCGGCTGCAGAAGGACATCGGCAATGCCTTCGACTGGGTCGCGGTGCCCAACCCCTGCGGGCCCGCGGCCTGCTCCGGAATTCCCGGCGGCGCAGCCTGGGTCGCACTCAAGACCAGCAAGTCGCCCAAGGAGGTCGGCATGTTCCTGGACTTCCTCGCGCAAGAAGCCCAATACGCCGAGTTCACCGGCAAGACCAACAACATCCCGGCGCACGCCGGGCTGGCGAAAAAAGGCGTGAAGTACCCCGGCGCAACACCGCAGGCCCAGGCCGCGCTGACGGTGTTCAGCGCGGGCGTGGCCAACCTGTCGCCGGTGGCCTACCGGTTCCAGGGCTACAAGTTCAACCGCGCCATCATGCTGCCCACCGTGACCCGTGTCACGCAGGCGATCGTCGGCGAGATGAGCACCGACGAGGCGATGACCAAGATCGCGGCCGACGCGGCCGACGCGGTCAAGCAGGCGACCCAGTAAACGCGCCGCCGTCCCGAAAGGCCTGTTCCCGTGTCCGTGTTGTCGCGCGTCGCAGGCCTGTTCTTCAACCTGTTCGAGCCGCTGTTCCGGGTTGCCCAGCGGCGGCTCGGACTGAGCCGGCTGGGCTGGTTGTTCGTGGCGCCGAACCTGATCGTGTTCGGCCTGTTCACCTTCCTGCCGATCGCGATCAACCTGGTTTATGCGACCACCGGCGGCGTCAACCTGATGCCGTTCGACCGGCCGTACACGGGCGGCGAGAACTTCGGCATCCTGTTCGAGTGCCGCGACTATTTCGACATCACGACCTGCCGCAAGGACGTGTTCTGGCGCGCCATCTTCAACACCGTGCAGTTCAGCCTGATCCAGGTCGTGCT
>JBFIDI010000061.1:0-16987 GCA_041581405.1 Burkholderiaceae bacterium | reverse complement strand
GCCGAGGCGGGGTTCGCCAAGATCGACATCGAATCGACCCGGGAGTACCGGCTCGCCGACGTGGCCGACCTGCTCGAGGCGAGCGGCATCGACCCACACGACGTCGCCAGCGCCGAGGGCCACGTCTACTCGGCGTTCGTCCGGGCGACCAAGCCCGAAGCCGACTGAACAGCGCGGCAACGCGCCGTGCCACATCGGCGCCCCGGCGCACACCGCTGTCCATGAACACGGGAATCTGCCCGCGCACCGCCTGCACGATCGCGGGAAGCGCGCTGATGGCCGACGGCGCCGCGTCGAGCTGGCGGCCGCCGTGGTTGGACACGATCAGTCCGTCGACGCCGTGCTGCAACGCGCGTGCGGCGTCGTGCGGATGCAGGAGGCCCTTGATCAGCACCGGCCCGTCCCAGAGGCTGCGCAGCCAGGACAGGCTGTCCCAGACCAGCGATCGGTCCATCGCGCGCGACAGCAGCGCCGCTTGCGCCTGCGCCGACAGCGCCGCGTCGGGATCCTCGACCAGGTTGGCGAACTGCGGCGCGCCCGCGCGCGCCATGCGCAGCGACCAGCGCGGATGGCTGGCCAGGTCCCAGGCCAGTTTCGCCGTGGGGCGCAAGGGCAGGGAGAAGCCGTTGCGCGCATCGCGTTCACGGTTGCCGCTGACCGGTACGTCCACCGTCAGCACCAGTGCCTGCACGCCGGACTGCCGGGCGCGGCGGACCAGTTGCTCGGCGATCGTGCGGTCCTGCATCACGTACAACTGCAACCAGTGCGGGTTGTCGGGTATGGCCTGGCGCACGGCCTCCACGCGCTGGTTGGATGCGGTGGACTGGGTGAACGGCACCCCCATGGCGGCGGCGGCCCGCGCCAGGGCGGCATCGCCGCCGGGCCGGATCAGGCCGTTCAGTCCGGTGGGCGCGATGGCAAACGGATAGCGCCAGCGCGTGCCGAACACCTCGACCGCGGTGTCGATCGAACGGGTATCGCGCAACACACGGGGCACCAGCGTGATCGCGTCCAGGTCCCGGCGGTTGCGCGCCAGGCAGTGCAGGTCGTCCGCGGCGCCGTCGACATAGTCGAACACGAAGCCGGGCAGGGTACGGCGTGCGGCACGCCGGTAGTCGTCGATGTTCAGCAGCACGGGGCAGATCCAGGCACGGTGTCGTCGGTCGGGTTGTGGCGCGCGGCGTTCGGACCCGGGCGGGCCCCGCTGCCGTCGGCCGCGGGGCCATGCGTCGTCCGCTGCCGGTGCGGCTCAGACGTTGGCGGGGTGCTGTTCGGGGCCTGCCGCCGGACGCGGCAGGCGCGCATGGGTCGCCTGACCGCCGCCGGGCTGGAACAGGCGACCATACTGCGCGGACGCGGGATCCTGCCCGGCCAGTCGCATGACATCCCAGAAACCGGCCGGCGAACTGGCGGTCACCGGCAGCTGCAGCTCGCGCTCCAGCGGCGGGATGACGTCGAGCGTCAACAGGCCACCACAGGAGATGAAGATGCCGTCGGCCGACGGGTCGCGTGCCAGCACCCGCCTGGAGAGCGTCATCAGCGTCTGGGGCGTCACTTCGCCGACCTCCTTGACGCCGACGATGGACAGGCCTTCGATGGCCGTCACGTCGAAACCCGATACCGTCAGGTAGTCGACCAGGCGGTCGTTGAGCTCGCCGATGTAGGAGGTGGCCACCGCCACCCGCTGCATGCCCAGTGCGCGCAGTGCCGCGACGATGGCATGGCTCATCGTCGTGCACGGCAGGCCGGTGGCCTGCTGCATGGAGTCGCGCAGGTCCTCGGTGAACGCGAGGCCGCGGTAGAAACTGATCGAGGTTCCCATCAGCGAGATGGCCTGTGCGCCGGCATCGCGCAGTTCGCGTGCCTTGTCCAGGATGCTGTCGACGACGGGATCGAAACCCTGGGGCGACACCCCGCCGATGCCCAGCCCGCGGGCGATGAAACGGACCTTGTCGCCATACAGCAGGGCGGCATCGACCGGCACTTCGCCGGCGCCGGGGGGAACGATCAGGCCGATGGTGGGCCGAGGGTCGGAAGTCATCGCAGATATTCCTGTGCGGGTGGGGTGGGGGCGGATCACGTCAATCGACGGTGATTTTCTGTTCCTTGATGGTCCTGGCCCAGGTCGCCGACTCGCGCACCAGATCGGCGGCCAGTTCGGCCGACGGCAGATAGGCCGGAACCGCTCCTTGCAGGTTGGCCGAACGGATCACCTCCGGGTTGGTCAGCGCGGCGCGAACCGCTTCGGTCAGCTTGTCCACGATCGCGGCGGGTGTACCGGCCGGGGCCAGCAACATCAGCCGGGGTGCGACGCTGAAGCCGGGCAAGGCGTCGGACATCGGCGTGACGGACTCCGCTCCGGGCAGGTTGACATTGCTCATCATCGCCACCGCCTGCAGCTTGCCGGCCCTGGATTGCGAAATGCCGGCGGTGGCGCTGACCACGCCCAGCGGAATCTGGCCGCCGATCACGTCCGGCACGATCTGCGATGCACCGCGGTACGGCACATGCACCACGAAGGTGCCGGTCTGGCCCTTGAGCATCTCGAAGCCGAGGTGCTGCACCGTACCCACGCCCGAACTGGCGTAGGAATATTTGCCGGGACTGGCCTTGAGCAAGGCCACCAGTTCCTTGGCGTTCTTCGCCGGCACGTTGTTGCCGGCGACGATCATCAGCGGCGAATAGAACAGCCCGGCGACCGGCGCAAAACCCTTGATCGGATCGAAACTCATGTTCGGTTGCAGATGCTGGGCGATCAGCAGGCCGCTTTCCCCGAGCAACAAGGTGTAGCCGTCAGGAGCGGCCTTGGCCACGGCGTCGCCGGCGATCAGGCCCGCGGCGCCCGCGCGGTTCTCGACCACGACCTGTTGTCCCAGCTGGGTCGACAGGTGGGGTGCCAGCAGGCGCGCCATGGTGTCGACCCCACCGCCGGCGGAGTAACCCACCAGGATGCGGACCGGCTTGGTCGGGAAGGTTTGCGCATGGGCGGTGATGGTCAGGCCCAGCAGTGCGGCCAGCGCCACGGCGCGGCGGCGTGTCAGTGCGTTGAAAATGGTCATGGTTGTCTCCTGTTGATTGTGAATGCAGCGCCCGGCATGGTGTCGGGCGTCGAGGGAATCAGGCCTTGCCCACGCCGCGTGAGCCCGGCCGTTTGGCGAGTTCTGCGACCCGCTCCGGGTTGGGGGCGAAGCCCAGGCCCGCACGGGTGGGCAGTTGCAGCACGCCGTTCGATGGCTCGGGCAGGTCGTCGTAGACCAGCTTGCAGCACTGGACCGCGACCGAGTGGTATTCGACCAGCGAGCCGTTGGCCAGCCCGGCGTGCAGATGCATGTTGTGGTGGGGCCAGGCGCCGCCGTTGGCGAAACGCGTATTGAACGCGCTGGCCATGCCGGCGATGCGGCCGCACTGCGTGAAGCCGCCGGAAATGCAGGCATTGGGCTGGACCACGTCCACCGCCTGCGCGACCAGCATGTCGCGGAAGCGGCTGGCCAGGCCTTCGTTCTGGCCGGCGGCCAGCGGGATGGCGGTCTTGGAGCGCAGCTTGACCAGGTTGGGGATGTCGTTCTGCGACACCGGCTCCTCGAAGAACGCGATGTTGTACGGCTCGAGCTGCTGCGCCAGCTTGAGTGCGTGGAAATAGTCCAGGCTGCAATTGGCGTCGATGTAGATCTCGACCTCCGGCCCCACGGCCTCGCGCACGGCGCGGATACGCTGCACGTCCTCGGTGATGACCTCGGCCAGGGGCCGGGGCTCGTCGCGCCGCTGCAGGGCGTGATGGCCCACCGTCATCTTCAGGCGCTTGAAGCCGCGTGCCACCCAGTCCCTGGCCGCATGGGCCAGCTCGTCGCGGTCGAAGAACGCGAACCCGAAGGTGGCATAGACCGGCACCTGGTCGCGCGCGGCGCCCAGCAGCTTCCAGCACGGTTCGCCGTAGGCCTGGCCCTTGATGTCCCACAACGCGATGTCGATGGCGGCGATGGCATGGCTGGCGTAGCCCGACTGGCCGCGCGGCGACAGCAACCAGTACATCCGCTCCCAGATCTGCTCGTGGCGCAACGGGTCCATGCCCACCAGCGTATGGGCGGCGATGTCGTTGACGATGGAGCCGATGACCTCTTCTTCGGTGATGGCGGTCAGGCCTGTGCCCACCAGGCCGGTGTCGGTCTCGATGGCGACCAGACACATCGACAGCGAGGTGGTCTTGCTGCGACCGTTGATGTCGACCGTGACCGGCAGGTTCAGCGGGGTTGCGTGTACGCGGGTGATTTTCATGAAGCTTGGTTGCGCCGGACATGCGGCAATGGAAGGTGAGCGCAAGGTTAGGGGTGGCCACCGCGTCCGGCAAGAATCTGCGCCGAAAGCCGCCTTCGGCATTCGCGAAGGCCCGAGCCCATGCCTGCGCCGGGCCGGCGCGCGCAGGCGATCCGGTCAGGACCTGGCCGGCGCCAGCAGGACCTGCATCAGATGCTGGGTCGCCGCCGTGGGCGCAACACCTTCTCGCAGGGCCAGCCGATGCGTGCGCCGGGCCCAGGGGTCGGACAGGGGAATGGCCTTGATCGGCAGGCCCGCCAGTTGCGGCGCCAGTGCTTCGATGGGCAGCACACCCACGCCCAGTCCCCCGGCCACCATGCGGCAGATCGCATCGAAGCTGCGCATCTGCATGCGCATGCGGATCGGCTGCCCGATCTGGGCGGCGACCGCGGTCAGCCGGGTGGTGAGCGCGTTGCCATCGGTCAGGCAGATGAAGTCCTCGGTGAGGGCGTCCTGCAATGCGACCGTGGTGCGCTGCGCCAGCGGGTTGCTGTCCGGCACGATCAGCACCAGGGTGTCGTGGGCCAGGTCCTGGAACTGCAGCCCCATCAGCGGGTGGGCGATGTCGACGATGCCCAGGTCCGCCCGCCCGTCGAGCAGCGCCAGCGGAATCTCCGGACTGGGCCGCTCTTCGACGTCGACCCGGATCTGCGGATGGCTGCGCGAGAACTGCATCAGCCGCCCGGGCAGCAGTTCGAGGATCGACGAGGCGTTGGCCAGTACCCGCACATGACCTTGCAGGCCCTGGCTGTAGTCGTGCAGATCCACCGTCAGGCGGTGCGCGTCGGCCAGCAGTTCGCGGCTGCGCTGGACCAGCATGTGGCCCGTCGGCGTGAGCTGCACGCCGCGCGAGGAGCGCTCGAAGATACGCACGCCGGTGGAGGATTCCAGCGCCGAGATCCGGGCGCTGGCCGCGCCGAGCGCGAGCTGCACCCGGTCACTGCCGGCGCTGATGGAGCCGCAATCGGCCACGGCGACCACCAGTCGCAAGGTGACGAGGTCCATGGGCGGGTTGTTCATGGGGGGCAGGCGTGCATGGCAGCCTGGCATGGTACCGCGACGGTTGGCGATGTATCCACGAAACGGGGGAGACGTGCCGGTCGTGCGCCGCAGGCCGCCCCTAGCATGCCTGCATGCATCCCGCCCGCTGGCATCGCCCTGGCTCCGCACCGGGCTTGTTGCCGGCGCTGGCCGGCTGGGTCTGCGGCACCGCGCTGCAACTGACGCAGCCGGTGTTGTGGCCCGCGTGGTGGTACGCCATCGGGGCCGTGGTGGTCGCCGTGGCAGGGCTGGTGCTGCGGGGTGTTTGGCGCAGGTCGAGCCGCGTGTTTCGCGACATCGGCCTGTGGCTGGCCGTCGGCGTGCTGGCCTTCGCCCAGGTCGGCCTGCGTGCGAGCCTGTTCCAGGCGCACGCCCTGTCGCCGGCGCTCGAGGGCCGCGACCTGCTGCTCACCGGTGTCATCGCGTCGATGCCGCAGCGCGGCGCCAACGGCCTGCGATTCCAGATGCGGGTCGAGTCGGCGTGGGCCGACGGGGCCTTGGTGCCGGTGCCGCCGCGCATCCAGCTCGGCTGGTACGGCGCGCCGGGCTTTGACGGCGCGGCCATGGACGGCCGGCCGTCGCCGACATCGTTGTGGGCCGGTGACCGCTGGCGCATGCGGGTGCGGCTCAAGGCCCCGCACGGCAACCGCAACCCGCACGGGTTCGACTACGAGTTGTGGTTGTGGGAACACGGCGTGCAGGCCACCGGCTACGTGCGCGATGGTGATGGCGCCGGCCGGCTGGCGCCGCAGCGCCTCGGGTGGACCGCCGGGTATCCGGTCGAGCGCCTGCGCCAGGCGGTGCGCCAGCGCATCGACACCCGTCTGTCCGACGCGCCGCAGGCCGGCTGGATCACGGCCCTGGTGACCGGCGACCAGAATGCGATCGATCGCGCCGACTGGGACGTGTTCCGCGCCACCGGCGTTTCGCACCTCATGAGCATTTCCGGCTTGCACGTGACCATGTTCGCCTGGCTGGCGGCGACGCTGACCGCGGCCCTGTGGCGCCTCGGCCCGCGCCTGTGCCTGTGGCTGCCGGCCGCGCATGCCGCCTTGATCGGCGGCCCGGCGCTGGCCCTGGCCTACGCCGTCTTCAGCGGCTGGGGCGTGCCGGCGCAACGCACCGTCGTCATGCTGGTCGTGGTCTGCCTGCTGCGCCTGTCCAGCCGGTCCTGGCCGTGGCCGATGGTCTGGTTGCTGGCCGGCGTCGCGGTGCTGTCGATCGACCCCTGGGCCCTGCTGCAGGCCGGGTTCTGGCTCAGTTTCGTCGCCGTCGGCGTGTTGTTCGCGTCCGGCGACCGTGGTGCCGTCGCAGCGCCGCTGTCCGCCCGGCATCGCCTGCGTGCGATGGTGCGCGAGCAATGGATCATCACGCTGGCCCTGGCGCCGCTGGTGCTGCTGTTGTTCGGCCAGCTGTCGCTGGTCGGTTTCGTCGCCAACCTGTTCGCCATTCCCTGGGTCACGTTGCTGGTGACGCCGCTGGCCATGCTGGGCACCGTGTTCGCGCCGGCATGGGACCTGGCGGCACTGGCCGTCGCGGTGCTCGCGGGTGTGCTGGCATGGCTGGCGCGTTTCCCGTTCGCGACGGTGTCGGTCGCCACGGCGCCGTTCGCGATCGGCGCCGCAGCCGTGCTGGCGGGCGTGCTGGTGGCGATGCGGCTGCCGCCGGCCCTGCGCCTGGCCGGGCTGGCGCTGCTGGTGCCGGTGGTGTTGTGGCAGCCGCCCCGCCCCGCGGCGGGGCAGTTCGATCTGCTGGCGGCCGACATCGGGCAGGGCAATGCGGTGCTGGTGCGCACCGCCCGCCATGCCCTGTTGTATGACGCCGGACCGCGATATTCGCGCGACAGCGACGCCGGGCATCGGGTGCTGGTGCCGTTGCTGCGTGCGCTGGGCGTCGAACCCGACCTGCTGGTGCTCAGTCATGGCGACGCCGACCATGTCGGCGGCGCGGCGTCGGTGCTGGACATGTATCCGCACACGCGCCTGCTGGCCTCGCTGGAGCCGGAGAACGGCCTGTGGGCGCATCGGGCCGGCGAGCGCTGCGTGGCGGGGCAGCGCTGGGTGTGGGACGGCGTGGAGTTCGCCGTGTTGCATCCGTCCGAGGCGCACACCCGCGCGCGCGGCAAGGCCAATGGCCTGTCGTGCGTATTGCGGATCCGATCGACCGCGACTCCGCGGGCAACCGCGGCCACGGTCCTGCTGGCCGGCGACATCGAGTCGGCCCAGGAACACCAGCTGGTGGCGGACCGGGCCGACCTGCGCGCCGACCTGCTGCTGGTGCCGCACCATGGCAGCAAGACCTCCAGCAGTGCCGTCTTCCTCGACGCCGTCCGGCCGCGGGTGGCGCTGGTGCAAAGCGGCTATCGCAACCGCTTCGGCCATCCGGCGCCGGAGCCGATGGCGCGTTACGCGCAGCGCGGCATCGCCGTTTTCGATTCGCCCCATTGTGGTGCCATGGCATGGCGCTCCGAGGCTCCGACCGTTGTTTCCTGCCATCGGCTCGCGCAGCCGCGCTACTGGCAGCATCGCGCCCATGCCCAATCCCGGTTCTAATGGGCTCGGGCATACCCGCAGTGGATGCGGCCCGAAAGTTGCTAAGCTTGTACAAGCCCAGTCCTGTGCGCGTGGCGGCGGCAAACGCCCTCGTCACCCGGACGGACCCCGTCCTGCCTGGAGACACCGGACCATGATGAAATTTGACGAGATGTACACCTCCTTGCCCTACGAGTTCTTCTCGGGCGGCGAGAAGATCCGCGACCACTACAAGATCTACGACGAGTGGCTTGCACGCCAGCCGGGCGACATGATGGCGACCCGGCGCGAGGAGGCCGAGGTCATCTTTCGCCGCGTCGGAATCACCTTTGCCGTGTACGGCGACAAGGACGATACCGGGGCCGGCAACGAGCGCCTGATTCCGTTCGACCTGATTCCCCGCATCATCGCGGCCCGCGAATGGGACGCGCTGGAAAAAGGCCTGTCGCAACGTGTCACCGCGCTGAACCGCTTCATCCACGACTGTTACCACGACCAGGAGATCTTCAAGGCCGGCATCGTGCCCAACGACCAGCTGGTGGGCAACGCGCAGTTCCGCGAGGAGATGGTCGGCGTCGACGTGACCGGTGGCGTCTATTCGCATATCTCGGGGGTGGACATCGTGCGGGCCGCCAACTCCAAGGGCGAACCCGAATATTTCGTGCTCGAGGACAACCTGCGGGTGCCCAGCGGCGTGAGCTACATGCTGGAAAACCGCAAGATGACGATGCGCCTGTTTCCCGAGCTGTTCAGCGCGCACAAGGTGGCTCCGGTGGCGCATTACCCCGACCTGCTGCTCGAGACCCTGCGCGAATGCAGCCCCGAGACGACCGCCGAGCCCACCGTGGTGGTATTGACGCCGGGCATGTACAACAGCGCCTATTACGAACACGCGTTCCTGGCGCAGCAGATGGGGGTGGAACTGGTGGAGGGGCAGGACCTGTTCACCCGCGACCAGTTCCTCTACATGCGCACCACGCGCGGGCCGAAGCGGGTCGATGTGATCTACCGCCGGGTCGACGACGACTTCCTGGATCCGAAGGTGTTCCGTCCCGACTCCACGCTGGGTTGTCCCGGCCTGATGGACGTCTATCGCGCCGGTCACGTGTCGATCTGCAACGCGGTCGGCACCGGGGTGGCCGACGACAAGTCGATCTATCCCTACGTGCCCAAGATGATCGAGTTCTACCTGGGCGAGAAACCCTTGCTCAACAACGTGCCGACCCTGATGTGTCGCAATGCGGACGACCTGTTGTACACGCTGGACAACCTCAAGGACCTGGTCGTCAAGGAGGTCCACGGCGCGGGCGGCTACGGCATGCTGGTCGGCCCGGCCGCGACCAAGGCCGAACTCGAGGAATTCGGCAAGATCCTGCGTGCCCACCCGGAGCGTTACATCGCCCAGCCGACGCTGAGCCTGTCGAGTTGCCCGACGTTCGTCGAAAGCGGCATCGCACCGCGCCACATCGATCTGCGTCCCTACGTGCTCAGTGGCAAGAAGGTGCAGATGGTGCCGGGCGGCCTGACCCGGGTTGCGCTGAAAGAGGGCTCCCTGGTGGTGAATTCGTCGCAGGGCGGCGGCACCAAGGACACCTGGGTACTCGAGGAATGACGGGCCGCCGCGCGCGCGACCCTGCACACACGGGAATAACGAAGGAGCGACCATGCTGAGCCGAACCGCCGACCACCTGTTCTGGATGTCACGTTACACCGAGCGGGCCGAGAACACCGCACGTCTGCTCGACGTGAACTACCAGACGTCGCTGCTGCCGCAGTCGGACGCCGTCGCGCTGGTGGGCTGGCAGGGCCTGATCAGCATCAGCGAGCTGATGCCGGCCTACACCGAGAAATACGGAGCCGTCAACGCCCGCGACGTGATGGACTTCATGGTCAAGGACGAGACCAACCCGTCGAGCATCGTGTCCTGCCTGACCGCGGCGCGCGAGAACGCGCGGGCGGTACGCGGCACCCTGACGACCGAGGTCTGGGAGACCCAGAACCAGACCTGGCTCGAGGTGCGGCGCAACCTCAAGGCCGGCGTGTTCGAACGCGACCCGGCGGCGTTCTTCGAGTGGGTCAAGTTCCATTCCCACCTCTCGCGCGGCGTCACGGTGGGGACCATGCTGATGGACGAGGCGCTGCATTTCATGCGCCTGGGTACCTTCCTGGAGCGGGCCGACAACACCGCGCGCCTGATGGACGTGAAGTTCCATGCGGTGCAAAGCGACTTCTACGGCGCGGCCAGCGAGAAAGACCAGGAATACGACTTCTACCACTGGAGCGCGATCCTGCAGAGCATCTCGGGTTTCGAGATCTATCGCAAGGTCTACCGCGACGTGATCAAGCCCGAACTGGTGGCCGACCTGATGATGCTGCGCCCCGACATGCCGCGTTCGCTGCTGGACAGCCTGAACGAAGTCGTCAACAACCTGGGCCTGCTGGCGACGGAGCGTTCGAGCGACACGATGCGGCGTGCCGGCAAGTTGTGTGCCGAACTCAAGTACGGGCAGATCGACGAGATTCTCGCCACCGGGCTGCATGCCTATCTGACCCAGTTCCTGGATCGGGTCAACGACCTGGGCTCGCACATCAGCCGCGACTTCCTGGTTCCGTTGCCGAACTGAGCCTGCAGCGTTGCCGCGGCCCGCAGGGCCGCCCGCTGGCCTGCCCGCGGCAATCGGGGGCAGAATGCGAGGCGAGACACCCTGACGCGATGGCCTTCCAATCCTATCCGCGGCGAACCCCGCCATGACGCAGGCTGCAACGGCGCAACCCGATGCGCAGCTGCTCGTGTGCAACGAGCAGGTGCGCCAGCATCGCCTGATCCTTCCCGCCGCCGTGGCCGGCAGCGGCTTGCTGGGGCTGGTCGTGGCCGTGGTCCAGTCCGCGGTCGTCGGCCTGGCGCCGGCCGCGAACTGGCTCTTGGTGCTGGCCGTGGCGCTGGTGGCCCGGATCTGGCTCTACCAGCGGCATGCGCGTTCCGACCCCGAACACCGGCGGGCCCGGCTGTGGATCGGGCGTTACCGCCTGATGTCGCTGGCGCATGGCGTGGTGTGGGCGCTGGCGGCCTACTGGCTGTTCCCGCAGAACTCGCTGGCGCACCAGTTGTTCCTGGTGTTTGCCATGGCGGGCATCTGTGTCAGCTCGTTGTCCGGCTACGCATTCGACCTGCGCGCCGCATTGTGGTTCGGCGTGCCCGTGACGCTGGCATGGGTGCTGCGGCTGCTGATGCTGGGCGACGACACCGGCATGATGATGGCGGCCATCGGCGTGTTGTTCATCCTGTACATGCTGGCGATCGCCGTGCGCGCGAACCGCACGATGCGCGAGGCGGTCCTGCTGCGCGCGGCGCAGGCCGCGCAACTGGCCGACGTGCATCGCAGCCACGCGCAGTTGCAGCAGGCAGAGACCCTGGCTGACCTGGGCAGCTTCGTGCTCGACTGGCAGGCCGGCACCTTGCGCTGGTCCGACGGCCATTTCCGGTTGTGGGGGCTGGAGCCGGGCAGCGTGGTGCCCGATCGCGACCTGTTCCTGGCCGGCGTGCATCCGGACGATCGGCCGCGGGTCGCCGCGCAGTTGCAGCAGGCCATCGACAACGGTGCCGTGCCCGATGGCCGGTACCGGGTGTGCTGGCCCGACGGGCAGGTGCGCCATGTGTTCGCGCGCAGCGAGCTCCAGTTCGATGCGCAAGGCCGGGCCGTCGGCATGACCGGGACGGTCCAGGACGTCACGCAGCAGACGCTGACCGAGGCCCGGTTGCAGGAGCAGCAGCAACTGCTGACGGTCATGCAGCAGACCACGCAACTCGGGTTCTGGTTCGTCGATCGGGACGGACACACGACCGGTGTCAACCCGGCCTTGCGGACCATGCTCGCAAGCTCCGAGTCGGAGCTGATGCAGGGGAACATCCTGGAGCGCGTGGACGCGCCGTACGCACGGCGCCTGCGCCAGTGCTTGTCGGGGGCGCCGGTGGATGGCGAGGCCGGTGTGCTGGTGGACGTCTCGCGCGCCGACGGCCGCGTGGTGCATTGCCTGGCGCACGAGACGGCGCTGGTCGACGCCACCGGGCAGGTGCGCGGCCTGCTCGTGATGCTGTCCGATCTCAGCGCCATCGAGCGCGCACGCGCGGCGCAACACGTGTCGGAATTCGTCGTCAACTCGGTTCGCGACATGGTCAGCGTCACCGACCTCGACGGCCGGTATCGTTTCGTCAACGATGCCTGGTGCGAGCGCCAGGCGGTGCGACGCGAGGACGTGCTGGGGCGCACGATTGCCGAGGCGATGCCTGCGGTGATGACGGCCACGCGCATCGAGGCGCTGCGACGCTGCATCGCCGATCGGCAGATGCAGATGGTGCGGGCCGACGTGGACTTCCCGCAACTGGGCCGTCGCACGATGGAAACCACGATGACGCCGTACCTGACCCGCGACGCGGAGGTGCGCGGCGTGGTTGCCGTCACGCGCGACGTGACCGAGCAGGAGCAGACCCGCGCGGCGCTGACGCAAAGCCTGGAGAACCTGCAGCGCATCTTCAATGCGACCACCGACGGCATGTTTGCGTACGACGCCGCCGACCCGACCGGCCGGCTGCTGTTTGCCAACGACCGGCTGTTCGAGATGTGGCAGGTTCCGGCCCGCGCCGCGCAGACGGTGACGCGGGCCGAGATCATGGAGGCGTCGGGCAAGTTGTTCATCGACCCGCCACGGGAATTCGCCCGCATCGAGCGCATCCTGGCCTCGGACGAGCCGCACACCGATCGACTGGAACTGCGCGATGGCCGTGTGCTGGAGCGGCACAGCGTGCCGATGAAGAACGCGCCCGGTCCGACCCGGATCTGGATCTTTCGCGACATCACGCTGCAGGAGCAGGCGGCGGAAGCCCTGCGCGCCAACGATGGCCAGCAACGTGCGCTGATGGACGCCTTTCCCGGTTATGTCAGCGTCATCGACCAGGACTTCGTCTACACGTATGTCAATGCGCGCATGGCCGCGTTGTTCGACCTGCAGCCGGCGGAGATCGTCGGCCGCCGGGTCCGGGACCTGATGGGTGAGGAGCGATACCGCCAGAACGTGCAGGAGATCCGGCGCGTGCGCGCCGGCCAGCGGGTGTCGGTCGAACAGCGGTTCGAGGCCACCGATCGCCGGCCCGAGGTCTACCTGCAGGTCACGCTGGTGATGGGCGCCAGGGGTTCGGGCGGTCTGCAGCGCTATTACGCCTTCGGCATCGACATCACCGATCTCAAGCGGGCCGAGGTGGCGATGCGCGCCGCCAAGGACGATGCCGAACGCGCGGACCGGGCCAAGAGCGCCTTCCTGGCCAGTGTCAGCCACGAGTTGCGCACCCCCCTGAATGCCATTCTCGGTTTCTCGCAACTGCTGCGCGCCGATGCGCAGGGCACGCCGTCGGCCATCGAGAACGCCGGCGAGATCGAACGCGCGGGCCGGCACCTGCTGTCGCTGGTCGACGACCTGATCGACCTCGGCGGTGTCGAGGCCGGCCACCTGGAGCTGACGATGGAACGGCTCTCGGTCGAGACCGTCATCAACGAGAGCCTGTCGATGGTCGCGCCGCTGGCCGCCAACCAGGGCATCCGCATCGTCTTCGAAGGGGGCGACGCGCGTAATGCCGTGGTGCTGGCCGACGCGGTGCGGCTGCGCCAGGTCGTTATCAACCTGCTGTCCAATGCGATCAAGTACAACCGGCCCGAAGGCTCGGTGCGCGTCTCGTGCCAGCGCCAGGCGCCGGACGCGGACAACAGCAGCGCCCGGATTCGCATTGCGGTCACCGACACCGGCAACGGCATCTCGCCCGAGATGGCCAACCAGGTGTTCTCCGCGTTCGAGCGCCTGGGGGCGGAACGCGGCTCGATCGAGGGCACGGGGATCGGACTGTCGATCTCGCGCCGGCTGATGGGGGCGATGGGCGGCTCGATCGGGTACGAAAGCCGCATGCAGCAGGGCAGCACGTTCTGGGTCGACCTGCCGTCGCTGACACCGGCCGCGGCCGCCGGCGAGCGTGCCGCGGGCGACGCGTCGCCTCGCGTCGTGCAGCCGCTGCTGCACCGCAGCCGCACGCGTGTGCTGGTGGCCGAGGACTACGGGCCGAACCAGGCGGTGCTCAAGCTGCAGTTGTCCAGCCTGGGCTGCACTGTCGACATGGTCAGCGATGGCGTGGAGGCGCTGGCGTGCTGGAACGCCAAGGCCTATGACCTGGTCCTGAGCGACCTGGACATGCCCAACATGGGGGGCCACGAACTGGCGCGCGCCATCCGCGAGCGGGAGGCGGACGATGGCAGGCGGGTGCCGTTCGTCGCGATCAGCGCCGCGGCCGTGGCCGGCGAGCGCGAGCGTTGCCTGGCGGTGGGCATGGACGACATGCTGGTCAAGCCGGTCTCGCTCGAGATGTTGTCGGCCATGCTGGCGCGCTGGCTGGGAGGGGCTGCGCCGGAGCCGGCCGAAACGTCCGCGCCACCGCGCCCGCCCGCCGCGTCGCCGCAGGCCGAACCGGCGGTGCTCGACCTCGATGCCTTGTACGCGGTGCTGGGCCGCGTCAGCACCGCGCAGGCCCGTTCCCTGCTGGCCACCTTCGTCGACACCGCCGAGCAGGGGCTGCACCGGCTGGCCGCGGTCGATCCGGAACCGCAGGCGCTGGTGCGCGAGATGCATCGGCAGCAGTCGTCCGCGCGAACGGTGGGTGCGCTGCGGTATGCGGCCCTGGCGCAGGCGATCGAGCAGGACGCCCATCAGCGCGCGGCCTCGGAACTGGTCCCGTCGCTGCATGCGCTGGCCGAGGCGCTGGAACAGGTGCGCCAGCGTGCCGGCGAACTCGATGCCATGGAGGCGACCTCGATGCCGGCGCCCCTGCAGGTCGAGGCGGCGACGCACGAACTGGTCGGCTCGGTGCTGGTCGTGGACGACGACCCGGTGGTCCTGATGCAGATGCAGCAGATGCTGACCGGCATCGGCATCGGCGAGGTCCTCACCGCCAGCAATGGTGTCGATGCCTTGTGGCAGATGAACCGCCGCCAGTCGCCGCCGGACGTGGTGGTGTGCGACCTGAACATGCCCGAGATGGACGGCGTGGAGATGATCCGCCGTTTCGGCCAGAGCGGCTTTCGCGGGGCACTGATCCTGATGAGCGGCGCCGACGAGCAGTTGCTCGCCACGGTCAGCAACCTGGCGCAGCTGCAGGGGCTGGGCGTGCTGGGCGAGGTCCACAAGCCGGCCACGCCGCAGCAGATGATTGCGCTGCTGCGCTCGTCGTTGCCCGACCAGGCCGCGCGCCAGCCGGCGGGCGGCCCGTCGGTGCTCACGCCCCAGTCCATCCTGGCGGGTATCCGCAACGCCGAGTTCGGTATCTGGTTCCAGCCCAAGGTCCGGGCCGACACGCTCGAGCCCGTGGGCGTGGAGGCGCTGGCACGCTGGCAGCAGGCCGACGGCAGCCAGGTGTCGCCCGGCCTGTTCATCGTCGCGGCCGAACGCGCCGGCATCATCGGCCAGCTGTCGGCGGTGTTGCTCGACACCGCGCTGCGTGACGGCGCGCGGCTGCATCGGGCGGGTTTCCCGCTGTCGATTGCGCTGAACCTGTCGGCGTTGTGGCTGGACGACCTGAACCTGCCGGACCTGCTGCTGCAGGCCGTGCAGTCGCAGGGCCTGCAGCCTTCGGACATCAACCTGGAGGTGACCGAGACCGGCGTCACCAAGGACATTCCGACCGCGCTCGACGTGTTGAGCCGGCTGCGCCTGAAAGGCTTCGGCCTGTCCATCGACGATTTCGGGATCGGCTACTCGTCGTTCGAGCAGCTCGGGCGGATCCCGTTCACCGAGCTCAAGCTCGATCGCAGCTTCGTGGCCCGCGGCACCCGCGACGCGGCGGCGCGCGCCATCCTCGAGAGCAGCATGGCGATGTCCACCAAGATGGCCTTGCGCACCGTGGCCGAAGGCGTCGAGACCGAGGACGAGCTGGCGCTGGTACGCCAGCTGGGATGCGACGAGGTGCAGGGTTTTCTCATTGCCCGGCCGATGCCGGCCGGCCAACTGATCGACTGGTTGCAGGCGCGCACCGGCTGACGGCCGCAGCCAGCAGCGCCGCTCAGCGTGCGCGCGCCTCGGCCACCTCGCGGCCGAGTTCGATCACCGCCAGTGCGTAGTAGCTGCTCCAGTTGTAGCGGGTGACCACGTAGAAGTTCTCCGTGCCGGCGACATAGTGCGGTTCGCCGCCGCCGTTCTCCAGCTCCACCAGGGCCAGCGGGCCGGCGTGCTGGCGGGCGGCCCCGTCGAGCAGCGCACCCTTGGCCGCCATCGACGCCGCGCTGAACGTGGGCAGGATGTCGGGCGCCAGCAAGGCGTCGAGGTCGAGCACGGAATGGTCGAAGCGCACCGGGTAGTGGGTGGGCATGCCCTTGTTCCAGCCGAATGCGACGAAGTAGTTCGCCACCGAGCCGATCACGTCGGCCGGGCTGCGGAACAGGTCGATGCGCCCGTCGGCGTCGAAGTCGATGGCGTATTGCACCCAGCTCGAGGGCATGAACTGCGGCATGCCCATGGCGCCGGCATAACTGCCGCGCAACTGCAGCGGGTCGGTGTCCGAGCGTTGCGCCAGCGACAGCAGCTGCTCGAGTTCGCCCTGGAAAAACGCACGCCGCTGCGCCGCGCGCGGATGGGCCTGCGGGAAGTCGAAGCTCAGCGTGGCCAGCGCATCGACGACCCGGAAATTGCCGGTGTTGCGGCCATAGATCGTCTCCACGCCGATGATGCCGACGATGATCTCGGCCGGCACCCCGAACACCTGCTCGGCGCGTTCGAGCTCGGCCCGGTTGGCCTGCCAGAAATCGACGCCGGCGCGGATCCGGACCGGGTCGATGAAGCGGCTGCGGTAGACGCGCCAGTTCTTCGGCGTTCCGCTGGGCGCCGGCAACACCCAGCGCGTGACCTGCGGCAGCAGCCGCGCCTGGCCGATGACTCCGCGCACCCAGTCGCGGTCGAGGTTGCGGCGTTCGGCGATCTCGTCGGCGATACGCATCGCGTCGGCGCGATCGGCGTAGAGCAGGGACGCAGCGTCGCCACCGGCCTTGCGTTTGCTTTTGGGCTTGGCCGCCCAGCCG
>JBFIDI010000060.1:0-17223 GCA_041581405.1 Burkholderiaceae bacterium | reverse complement strand
GCCTTGCTGCCGCTGCGCGCGGTCAGGGCATGTGGGCGTGTGCTGGGCTGGTTGTTGTACCAGCTGGCGGCATCGCGTCGGCGTGTGGTGGCGGTCAACCTGCGCCTGTGTTTTCCGCACCGGTCCGACGCGGAACTGGACGCCATGGCGCGGCAGACCTTCGTGTATTTCGCCCAGGCCTGGCTGGACCGGGGCTGGTTGTGGCATGGCGACATCGACCGGTTGCAGCGCCGCTTGCGCCTGCGCGGGGCGGTGCACGAATTGCAGGGTGACGCGCCGACCGTGATCTTTGCGCCGCATTTCGTCGGCCTGGACGCCGGCTGGACCGCGTTGACCCGGAACCTGCCGCGCGCGTTCACGACGATTTATTCGAACCAGGTCGACCCGACCCTGGATCGCTGGATCCTCGACGGCCGCAAGCGTTTCGGCAAGCCGCGCCTGTTCGGCCGCGACGACGGCCTCAAGCCGGTGGTGCAGGCCCTGCGCGGCGGACAGCCCCTGTATCTGCTGCCCGACATGAACATCACGCGCCAGGAGTCGGTGTTCGTGCCGTTTTTCGGCGTCTCGACGGCGACGCTGACCTCGTTGTCCCGTTTCGCGAAGATGGGCCGCGCCAAGGTCGTGCCGGTGATCACCGAACTGACGGACGCCGGCTACGACGTACATGTATTGCCGGCCTGGGACGATTTCCCGACCGACGATCTGCAGGCCGATGCCGCCACGATGAACCGCCGCCTGCAGGATTACGTCGAGCGGATGCCGAGCCAGTATTACTGGGTGCACAAGCGCTTCAAGATGCGCCCGGCGGGTGAAGCCTCGGTCTATTGACCCGCGGTGCCGCGGCGGGCGGCTTCAGGCGGCCGGGTCGGCACTGTCGGACGCCGCATCTGCATTGGCGCCATTGCCGGTGTCGGCCGGCGCGTCGCCGGCCGGATGGGCCCATTGCCACAACAGGCTCGATACGTCGTCGATGCCCTGGCGCTTGGTGGCCGAGAACAACATCGCATGGCCTCCGCCGGCTTGCAGCCGGGCGATCGACAAGGCCTTGTGGGCCTCGACGCGGGTGAGCTTGTCGGCCTTGGTCAGCAGCAACAGGAACTGCAGGCCTTCCTCGACCCGTGGCCGGACCACGTCGAGCAGGATCTCGTCGAGTTCGGTCAAGCCCTGGCGCGGGTCGCACAACAACACGATGCCGCGCAGGTTCTTGCGCGTGACCAGGTAGTTGGCCATCACCTGCTGCCACCGGATCTTGTCCTGCCGGGGCACGGCCGCATATCCGTAGCCGGGAAGGTCGGTCAGCACGGCATCGGTGACACCTTGCTTGCCGAGCGAGAACAGGTTGATGTGCTGGGTGCGCCCCGGTTTGCGCGATGCGAATGCCAGTTGCTTTTGCTGCGTCAGCGTGTTGATGCAGGTCGACTTGCCGGCATTGGAACGACCGACGAAGGCGATCTCGGGAACCTCCAGCGCCGGCAGGAAATGCAGCTCGGGGGCCGTGGTCAGGAAACGGGCGGTATGCAACCAGCCACTGGCGATCTGGGCCGGGGAGGCCGGGGCCTTGGTGGACGGGGAGGGCTTTGCGGCAGGGGGGTGGGGTTGGCGTGTCATGGAATCCGACGGAGGTGGCCGCGACCTGCATTGTAGAATGCACGCTGTTTTGCCCTCTCCTTGATGCCTATCCCCATGACGTCTATTGCCCGCCTGATGCTTGCCACCACCCTGGCGCTGAGTTCTCTGAGTGTTGTCGCGCAGGACAAGAAACCCGATCTGGCCAAGGGGGCGGCAAGTTACACCGCGGTGTGCGCCGCCTGCCACGGTGCCGACGGCAACTCGGGCACGCCCGAGAACCCCAAGCTGGCGGGACAACATCCGCAGTACCTGGTCAAGCAGTTGCAGGAGTTCAAGTCCGGCAAGCGCAACAACGCGGTCATGAAGGGTTTCGCGACCACCTTGTCCGATGACGACATGGTCAACATCTCGCACTGGCTGGCCGGCCAGCAGCCCAAGCCCGGATTCGCCAAGGAGAAGGACCTGGTCGCCCTGGGCGAGCGTATCTACCGTGGCGGCATCGCCGAGCGCAAGATCGCCGCCTGCGCGGGCTGCCACAGCCCCAACGGCGCCGGCATCCCGGCCCAGTATCCGCGCATGAGCGGCCAGCACGCCGACTACAGCAAGACCCAGCTCACCGCATTCCGCGACGGCGTGCGCGCCAACAGCGTGCAGATGACCGGCGTTGCCGCCCGCCTGAACGATCGCGAGATCCGCGCGGTGTCGGATTACATGGCCGGCTTGCGCTGATACCACGCGAGGCGGCTGGGCGCAGGCGCATCATGCGTCCTGACGGACGGCCGATGATCGGCGGTCGGGGCCATCGGGGTCGCATCGACACAGGCAGGTCTTGACCGCGCCCCATCGCGTCATCGCGTCATCGCGTCAACATCATCGTGGCAGGAACTTTGTAAGTTTTCCCGGGTTCTGACGGACTCAGATACGACAAGGACCTGCCCATGCTCATCCAGACCCGCGACCACGCCTTCGATCACGACACGCCCAGCGAGATCACGCCACGCCAGGCCTACCTGGGTCGACGCGAGCTGATCCGGGCGATGGCGGGCGGCGTGGCCGGCGCCGCGCTGGCCACATGGGCGGCGCGCGATGCGCTCGCGCAGTCCGGCAAGCGTCCGGGCAAGCTGGCACCGCTGCCGGGGGCGCGATCTCCGGTGGCCGGGGCGATGACGATGGAAAAACGCACCGACTACCAGGACGCCACCACCTACAACAACTTCTACGAGTTCGGCACCGACAAGTCCGATCCGGCCGCGCGGGCGCACACGCTCAAGACCACGCCGTGGGCGGTCGAGATCGAAGGGCTGGTCAAGAACCCGCAGAAGATCGCAATCGAGGATTTGCTCAAGCTCAGTGCCCAGGAGGAGCGCATCTACCGGCTGCGCTGTGTCGAGGGCTGGTCGATGGTCATCCCCTGGGTCGGATATTCCTTGTCGAAGCTGATCGCCAAGGTCGAGCCGCTGGGCAGTGCGAAATACGTCGAGTTCGTCACGCTGGCCGACCCGAAGATCATGGTCGGCGTCCACTCGCGGATGCTCGATTGGCCGTACGTCGAGGCTTTGCGCATGGACGAGGCCCTGCATCCGCTGACCCTGCTGTCGTTCGGCATGTATGGCGAAGTGCTGCCGAACCAGAACGGCGCGCCGGTGCGGCTGGTCGTGCCGTGGAAATACGGCTTCAAGAGCGGCAAGAGTTTGGTCAAGATCCGCTTCACCGAAAAGCAGCCCTTGACGGCATGGAATCAGGCCTTGCCCGGCGAATACGGCTTTTATTCGAACGTCAATCCCGAGGTCGACCATCCCCGCTGGAGCCAGGCCACCGAGCGGCGCATCGGGGAAGACGGCTTGTTCGCCAAGAAGCGCAAGACGCTGATGTTCAACGGCTACGAGCCGCAGGTCGGGCAGTTGTACGCGGGCATGGACCTGCGCAAGTTCTACTGAGCGCAGCGATGCCTCGGCGCGTGGCGGCCGGCTCGGCCAAGGCAGCGTCCGCATGATGCGCCGCTGGTTGTCCGGCCCTGTCGCCAAGCCGCTGCTGTTCGTCGTGGCGCTGCTGCCGTTCGCATGGTTGTTCTGGGGTGCGCTGACACAGAACCTCGGACCCAACCCGGCCGAGGCGCTGATACGCTCCACGGGCGACTGGACCCTGCGTTTCCTGTGCCTGGTGCTGGCGGTGACGCCACTGCGGGTGCTGACCGCCACGCCGGCCCTGGCGCGGCTGCGCCGCATGCTCGGCCTGTTCGTGTATTTCTATGCCCTGGTCCACATGTTGTGTTACGCATGGCTGGACATGGAGTTCGTGCTGGCCGACATCGCGCGCGACATCGTCAAGCGGCCGTTCATCCTGGTCGGGTTTCTCGCGCTGCTGCTGTTGACCGCACTGGCGGCCACGTCGTTCGATCGCGCTATACGCATGCTCGGGGCCCGGCGCTGGCAGTGGCTGCACCGGGCGGTCTACCTGGTTGCGGGCCTTGCCGTGCTCCACTTCTTCTGGATGCGCGCCGGCAAGAACGACTTCGCCGAAGTGGCGCTCTACGGCGCGATCCTGGCCGCGCTGCTCGGCTGGCGCGTGGCATGGGCCTGGCGCAGGCGGCGCGCGGCCACGGACAGCCGCACGACGGCCTGACGCGCCGGACTCAACCGCCGGCCAGCACGGCTGGCTGTTCGTTGCGCAACTGGTCGGCAATCGACTCGCGTGCCCGGATCAGTCGCGATTGCTCGCCTTGCACCAGGACCTCGGCCGCGCGGCCGCGCGAGTTGTAGTTGCTTGCCATGCTCATGCAATACGCGCCGGCCGACAACACCGCCAGCAGGTCGCCGGATTCCAGCGCCAGTGCGCGTTCATGGCCGAGCCAGTCGCCGCTTTCGCACACCGGCCCGACCACCTCCCAGGTGAGCGCATCGGCTTGCCGGGGCTGCACCGGCACGATGGCATGGAAGGCCTGGTACATCGCCGGTCGGGGCAGGTCGTTCATGGCCGCGTCGACGATGCAGAAGTTCTTCTGCTCGCCGGGCTTGAGGTAGAGCACTTCGGTCACGCAGACACCGGCGTTGCCCACCAGCGAGCGGCCGGGCTCGAGCATCAGCGTGCGGTCGCCGAAACCGCGTGCATCGAGCTTGGCCAGCAGCTTGGTCCACAACACGTCGGCCGCCGGAGGCTGGTCGCCGTTGTAGTCGATGCCCAGTCCGCCGCCGAAGTCCAGATGGTCGATACGGATGCCCTCGGCCTCGATCGCCTGCACCAGGTCGAGCAGGCGGTCCATGGCGTCGAGGTACGGTGCTTCCTGGGTGATCTGCGAACCGATGTGGCAATCGATGCCGACCACCCGGATGCCGGGCAGGTCCGCCGCACGGCGGTAGGTGGCCACGGTGCGCTCATGCGCAATGCCGAACTTGTTGCCCTTGAGGCCGGTGGAGATGTAGGGATGGGTCTTCGGATCCACGTTGGGATTGACCCGGATGCTGATCGGCGCGCGCGTGTCCATGGACACGGCCACGGCGTTGAGCACCTCGAGTTCGGCCTCGCTCTCGACGTTGAAGCAGGCAATGCCGAGTTCGAGTGCGCGGCGCATCTCGGCACGGGTCTTGCCGACGCCGGAGAAGATCACGGTCGACGCCGCTGCGCCGGCGGCGATCACGCGTTCGAGTTCGCCACCCGAGACGATGTCGAATCCGCAACCGGCCTGGGCCAGCAGTTGCAGCACGGCCAGTGTCGAGTTGGCCTTCATCGCATAACAGATGCGGGCCTTGCGTCCCGCCAGCGGGCGCTGGTAGGCCGCCAATGCATCGCGGATGGCGGTCTCGGAATACACGAACAAGGGCGTGCCGTGTTGGCGGGCCAGGTCCGCGAGCGGCACCTGGTCGACGTACAACTGCTGGTTGCGGTAGGCGATGTGGGGCGCGCCGGGCACGGCGGGAAGGCTCATGGCGTGGAAGTCGGGGACGAGGAAGGGGCCAGGGGCGGCACGGCCGTGGACGGGTTGCCGGGGCGCAGGGTCTGGGGCAATGTTGCGCGTTGCGCGGCGGCGGGTTCGGTCGGAATGAACAACGCGCCTTTTTGTCCGCAGGCCACCAGGACAACAGCGCCGGCGGCAAGGGCAAGGACCCTGACTAGAATTTGACGGATGCGCAACATCGTGGAATTGTAATGACCGACTCTGAATTCATGGACCAGGCCGAGCGGGTGCTCGAAGCGATCGAGTCGGGTTGCGACCGCATCAACGATGCCACCGACGCCGACATCGACAACCAGCGTGTCGGTGGCATGGTGACGCTGAAATTCGCCAATGGCAGCGAAATCGTCGTCAACCTGCAGAAACCCTTGCACGAGATCTGGCTGGCGACACGCAGCGGGGGTTACCACTACCGGTTCGACGCCGGACAGTGGGTCGACACCAAGGGGCAGGGCGAGTTTTTTGCGCGGCTGTCCGAGGATGCGAGCACGCAGGGCGGACAGCCGCTGGTGTTTCAGCCCTAACCGCAATCGGGTGGCACGCCTGGCGGCAGGCCACCCGACGGGCGCCTGAGCCAGCGGGTGTTCATGCGTCAGTTGCCGCGGTTGTCGCGGTTGTTCCGGAACAGGTCGAGGATGCGGTTGCGTTCCTCGGCTGGCGGGACGATCTCGATCGTGCCGTTGGTCGCGCCGGGAAGCAGGTCCTCCATGCCCAGGCTGGTGACGCCACCGCCGTAGGCGTATTCGCTGTAATACCATTCGCCGCCGGTGCTGACGACCCCTTCGGGTGCCGTGTATTGCGCCACGGGAACACCCTTGAGCGCGTGGTCCATGAACGAGATCCAGATCGGCAGGCTCAGCCCGCCACCGGTCGCCGTGCGGCCCAGCTTGCGCGGCGTGTCGTAACCCATCCAGGTCACGGCGACCAGGTTGGGCTGGAACCCGGCGAACCAGGCATCCATGGAGTCATTGGTGGTGCCGGTCTTCCCGTAGAGGTCGGGGCGCTTGAGCGTGGCCTGGGCGCGCGCCGCGGTACCGGCGCGCGTGACCTCGTTGAGCAGGCTGGTCATGACAAAGGCGTTGCGGGCGCTGATCGCCCGCACGGAATCGTCCAGCACTGGAAGCTTGTTCTCCATCAACACGCGCCCAGTCTGTTCGGTGACCTTGCTGATCAGCCAGGGGTTGACCCGGTAGCCGCCATTGGCAAAGACCGAATAGGCGCCGACCATCTGCATCGGCGTGACCGATCCGGCTCCCAGGGCCATGGTCAGGTAGGGGGGGTGCTTGTCGGCTTCGAAGCCGAATCGCAGCGCCCAGTCACGGCCGTATTCGGGCCCGATCGCCTGCAGGATGCGGATCGAGATCATGTTCTTGGACTTGGCCAGGCCGGTGCGCAAGGTCATCGGACCCTCGAACTTGCCGTCGTAATTCTTGGGCTCCCAGGGCTGGCCGCCGGTGAATGCGGCGTCGAAGAACAGCGGCGCATCATTGACGATGGTCGCCGGCGTGAAGCCTTTCTCCAGCGCGGCCGAATAGATGAAGGGCTTGAAGCTCGACCCGGGCTGGCGCCAGGCCTGCGTCACGTGGTTGAACTTGTTCTTCTGGTAGTCGAAGCCGCCGACCATGGCCTTGATGGCGCCGGTGTTGGGATCCATGGCGACGAAGGCACCCTCGACCTCCGGCAACTGCGTGATGGCCCATTTGTCCTTGGTGACACGCACGACGCGGATCACCGCTCCCGGACGCAACTTGATGTTGGGCGGGGCCTTGTCGGACAGCCCGGACCGGGCGGGCTCCAGTCCGTCGCCGGTGATCTCCAGCGTCTCGCCGTTCTGCCGAATCGCGCGGATCAGCTTGGGATTGACCTCGAGGATGACGGCCGACATGACGTCGCCGTTGTCCGGGTGCGCGTCAAGCGCCTCGTCGATGGCGTCGTCCAGTGCCTGCGGGTCCCGGGTCGGCAGGTCGATGAACTTTTCGGGGCCGCGGTAGACCTGGCGCCGCTCGAAATCCATGATGCCGCGCCGCAACGCGTGGTAGGCGGCGTCCTGGTCCGCCGAGGCAATACTCGTGTAGACGTTGAGGCCCCGGGTATAGGTCTCGTTGCCGTATTGCGCAAAAACCAGCTGGCGCACCGTCTCGGCCACGTATTCGGCGTGGACGCGTGGTGCGTCCGTTCCGGCCTTGAGCCGCAGTTTCTCGGCGCGTGCCGCCTGTGCCTGCCGGGCGGTGATGAAGCCGGTCTCCTCCATGCGGTCGATCACCAGCAGTTGCCGGGCGCGCGCGCGTTTCGGGTTGCGGATCGGGTTGTTGGTGCCGGGCGCCTTGGGCAGGCCGGCCAGCATGGCCGCCTCGGCCACCGTGATGTCCTTCAGCGGCTTGTCGAAGTAGGCTTCGCTGGCCGCGGCAAAACCATAGGCCCGGTTGCCCAGGAAGATCTGGTTCATGTAGATCTCGAGAATCTGGTCCTTCGTGAGCAGGTGCTCGAGCTTGAAGGTCAGCAACACCTCGTAGATCTTGCGCGTGTAGGTCTTCTCGGAGGACAGGTAGACATTGCGCGCCACCTGCATCGTGATCGTCGACGCGCCCTGGCTCTTGAGGTTGCTCAGGTTGGCGATCGCCGCACGCATCATTCCCTTGTAGTCGACACCGCCGTGCTCGTAGAAACGCGTGTCTTCGATCGCCAGCACCGCATCGGTCATGACCTGCGGCATGTCCTTCAGGCGGGTCAGGTTGCGGCGTTCCTCGCCGAACTCGCCGATCAGGACCCCGTCGGACGAATACACGCGCAGCGGCAGGATCGGTCGGTAGTCGGACAGGGCCGACACATCGGGCAGATTGGGGAAGGCGACCGCCAGCGCGATCGCGATGACCATGGCCAGGGATACCGCGCCCGCCAGCGCGAGGCCGAACATCCAGCGCAGGATCCGCAGGACGATCTGCACGGCGGTCGGTGCGTGGCTGGGGGTGTTCGTCTCGCCTTCGGATGGGGGAGAACTGGATTTTCGTGACATAAAACCTTCGTAAGGGCGCGCCAGTATTATAAAAACGGGTGCTTGGCCCCAGCGGCGCGCAGTCGTGCAACCGATGTGCTGTCAGCCGGGCGCCTGGGTGCCAATTGTCGGACGGTGATCGTCTTGAATGCGTAACCGTCTGCTTTTGGCAACGTTTGGCAGGTGCTGAATCGGGAAAATCCTTTGCGGGACAAGGAGCTTACTGATAGCATTCAAGTGAATTCTTAAGTTTCGCCGGTCTCGGATCGGCCAGTTTCTGGGGAAAGCCTTGATCTCAATGGGGTCGTTGTTCAGTCGTCAGCCCGCTCCGCTGCTGGGTCTTGACATCAGTTCGTCCAGCGTCAAGCTGGTCGAGTTGGGCCGTGACAAATCAGGCAATCTCGTCCTGGAGCGTTGCGCCATCGAACCGCTCGAGCGCGGATGGATCACCGACGGCAACGTCGAAAAATTCGACGAAGTCGCCGATGCGGTACGCCGTCTGGTCAAGAAAAGCGGCGCCAAGACCAAGAACGTGGCCATGGCCTTGCCGCCATCGGCCGTCATCACCAAGCGCATCGTACTGCCGGGCGGGTTGTCCGACCAGGAACTCGAGGTCCAGGTCGAGGCCGAGGCCAACCAGTACATCCCGTTTCCGCTGGACGAAGTCAGTCTCGACTTCTGCGTCGTCGGCCCGAGCTCCGCGTCGGTGGGCGACCTCGACGTGCTGATCGCCGCGTCCCGGCGCGAGAAGGTCCAGGACATCCAGGGCCTGGCCGAGGCGGCGGGACTCAAGCCGGTCGTGGTCGATGTCGAGTCCTACGCGTCGCGACTGGCGACGTCCCGCCTGATCGAGAGCCTGCCCAACAAGGGCGCGGGCACGATCGTGGCCTTGTTCGAGGTCGGCGCCCTGACCACCAGCATGCAGGTGATCCGCGACGACGAGGTTCTCTACGATCGGGACCAGGCCTTCGGCGGCGCACAGCTGACCCAGCTGATCGTGCGCCAGTACGGCTTCTCGCCGGAAGAGGCCGAGAGCAAGAAACGCAGCGGCGAACTGCCCGACGACTACGAGGCCAACGTGCTCAAGCCCTTCGTCGAGAGCATGGTGCAGGAGATCGGCCGCGCGCTGCAGTTCTTCTTCACCAGCACGCCGCACAACAAGGTCGACCACATCATGCTGGCCGGCGGTTCCGCCGCCTTGCCGGGCCTGACCCATGCGGTCACCAAGCACACGTCGTTCACCTGCTCGCTCGTCAACCCGTTCGATGGCATGGAGATCGGCAGCGGTGTCCGACTCAAGAAGATGACTCGCGAGGCGCCGTCGTACCTGACGTCGTGCGGCCTGGCGTTGCGGAGGTTCTCGCAGTGATACTGATCAACCTGCTCCCCCACCGCGAAGCGGCTCGCAAGCAGCGGCGGGACGCATTCAACGTCAGCGTCGGCGTGTCCTTTCTCGTCGGCGGCCTGATCGCGGGCATGATCTACATGTGGTTCCAGGGGCGCATCACCGACCAGCAAGGTCGCAACAGCATGCTGACGAGCGAGATCAAGCGGCTCGAAGGGCAGATCAAGGACATCGCCGGCCTCGAGGCCGAGATCGCTGCGCTGCGTGCGCGACAGCAGGCGGTCGAAGACCTGCAGGCCGATCGCAACGTTCCGGTCCACCTGATGACCGAATTGGTCAAGCAGTTTCCCGATGGTGTCTACATCACCAACATGAAGCAGGATCGCCAGAGCGTGCAACTGCAGGGCGTGGCGCAATCCAACGAACGCGTGTCCGAACTGCTGCGCAACCTGGCCAGCGGAACGCCATGGTTCTCGAAGCCGGAGCTGGTCGAGATCGTCGCGGGCACCGTGACGCTGTCTCCGCGCGACGTCAAGCGGGTGTCGAATTTCACGATGCGGGTCCAGTTGACCCGCGCCAGTGAAGCCCAGAAAGTGGCGCAGGCTCCGGCGGCGGCGCCGGCCAAGCAATAACGGGGCAGACACATGGCTGGCAAACCTTCCAAGAAAATCGATTTCGTCGCGCTGCAGGAGAAGCTGCAGTCGCAGTTCCGGGGCCTGGATCCCAAGGATCCGTCGTTGTGGCCGTCGTTGCCGCGGTATTGCACCTATGCGGCCGTGATTGTCGCCGTGGTGGCGGGCTTGTGGTTTGCCTGGCTCAGCGACTCCGAACTGGAGCTCGAGGCGGAGCAGGCCAAGGAAGTCAAGCTGCGCACCGACTACCAGGCCAAGCTGGCCAAGGCGGTGAACCTCGAGGTCCTCAAGAAGCAGCGCGAACAGGTGCTCCAGTATGTGACCCAGCTCGAGAAGCAGCTGCCCAGCAAGGCCGAGATGGATGCCTTGCTGTCCGACATCAACCAGGCCGGCCTGGGTCGCAGCCTGCAGTTCGAACTGTTCCGTCCCGGTTCGGTGGTCGTGCGCGACTACTACGCCGAACTGCCGATCTCCATCCGTGTCACCGGCAAGTACCACGACATGGGGGCGTTCGCATCCGACATCGCGAACCTGTCGCGCATCGTCACGCTCAACAACCTGACGGTCTCGCCCAGGCCCGACGGCAACCTGGTGATGGAAGCGACGGCAAAGACATTCCGCTACCTGGATACGGAAGAGATCCAGGCGCAACGCAAGGCCGGAGCCAAGAAATGACGACGACGCGCCTACGGATCGGCCTGGTGGTGGCCCTCTCGACGGTCCTGACCGCCTGTGGCGGTGGTGATGCCGAGGAACTGCAGAAGTGGATGAACGAGCAGCGCAACCTGGTGCGACCCAAGATCGTGCCGATCGCGGAACCCAAGGTGTTCGAGCCGCAGGCCTACGAACAGCTGGCCACCGTGGACCCGTTCAGCAAGGAGAAGCTGACCCAGGCGCTGCAGCGCGACGGCGCGCAATCGGTGGCCAACGGTGCGTTGGTGGCGCCGGAACTGGCGCGCCGCAAGCAACCGCTCGAAGCCTTCCCGCTCGACGCGATGGCCATGGTCGGCAGCATGATCCGCGACGGCAAGCCGGTCGCGCTGGTGAAGGTCAACAATCTTTTGTATCAGGTGCGCCCGGGAGATTACCTGGGACAGAACTACGGACGCGTGATGAAAATTGACGAGACAGAGGTTGCCTTGCGAGAAATCGTGCAAGACGCTGTGGGCGAATGGATCGAGCGCACGGCTGCGCTGCAACTTCAAGAGGGGGCGAAATGAACCATCCAACCGGACGCGCGGCCTTGTCGGGCTGGAAACGACTGACCGTGGGACTGACGCTGGCGCTGGTGGCCATGTGTTCGTATGCGCAAACCGCGATCGAATCGGTCTCGGGTTCCGTGCAGGGAGGCTCGGAGGTGATCCGGATCGACCTGTCCAATGCGTTGACCGCCGTACCCAGCGGCTTCTCGATCCAGTCGCCGGCACGGATCGCACTCGACTTCCCGGGTGTCACGAACGCCATGGGCCGCTCCACGGTCGACGTCAACCAGGGCAACCTGCGTTCGATCAGCGTGGTGCAGGCCGGTGACCGCACCCGTGTCGTGCTCAACCTCAAGCAGGCCACCGCCTACAAGGCGCAGTTGCAGGGCAAGTCGCTGCTCGTGGTGCTCGACGCCGTTGCGACGGCCGCTCCGACCCAGGCGCCGTCGCCGGTGTTTGCCGAGAACCGCAGTCGCGACACCTTGCCGATCAAGGATCTGGACTTCCGCCGTGGCGCCGAAGGCGCGGGACGTGTCGTCGTCGCGCTGCCGAACAACCAGGTCGGCGTCGATGTCCGCGTCCAGGGCCAGTCGGTGGTGGTCGAATTCCTCAAGTCCAGCCTGCCCGAAGGCCTGCGCCGGCGGCTGGACGTGGCCGACTTCGGCACCCCGGTGCAGACCGTCACGACCTTCCAGGCCGGTGACCGCGTGCGCATGGTCATCGAGCCACGGGGTCTGTGGGAGCACAGTGCCTACCAGAGCGACGACCAGTTCGTGCTCGAGGTCAAGCCCCAGAAGGTGGATCCGACCAAGCTCACGCAAGGGCCGGGTTACAACGGCCAGAAGCTTTCGCTCAACTTCCAGAACATCGAGGTGCGTTCGTTGCTGCAGGTCATTGCCGACTTCACCAACTTCAACGTGATCACGTCCGACTCGGTCACCGGCGCCGTGACCCTGCGTCTGCAGGACGTGCCCTGGGACCAGGCGCTCGACATCATCCTGCAGGCCAAGGGCCTGGGCATGCGCAAGACCGGCAACGTGTTGTGGATCGCGCCACGCGACGAGATCAGTGCCAAGGAAAAACTGGAACTGGAGTCGGCCGCGGCCCTGCAGAACCTGGAGCCGTTGCGGACCCAGTCGTTCCAGATGAACTACACCAAAGCCTCCGAGATCGCCAGCAGCCTGACGGCAGGCGGGGCCGGGCCGAACAGCACCCGCATCCTGAGTTCCCGCGGCAGCGTGATCGCCGAGTCCCGGACCAACCAGTTGTTCGTCACCGACATCGGCAGCAAGCTCGAGCAGGTGCAGCAACTGATCGCCAAACTCGACATCCCGGTGCGCCAGGTGCTGATCGAGGCGCGTATCGTCGAGGCATCCGACACGTTCGGCAAGTCGCTCGGTGTCAAGCTCGGCGGCGGCATCAACCCGCCGGGTGGCGTGCAGGTGTTGAGCCAGGGTGGCAATGCGATCAGCACGACCTTCGGATCGTCCTACGTCGAAGGTGCCGCGCAGACCACGTCGGGCAGTTTCGTCAACCTCCCGGCGATCGGCCAGAACGGCTACAACCCGGCGTCGTTCGCGGTGTCCATCTTCAACGCCGCCGCCAACCGGTTCCTGAGCCTGGAGTTGTCGGCGCTCGAGGCCGACGGCAAGGGCAAGGTGGTGTCGAGTCCGCGTGTCGTGACCGCGGACCAGATCAAGGCGCTCATCGAACAAGGCACGGAATTGCCGTACCAGGTGGCAACCTCCAGCGGCGCGACCTCGATCGCCTTCCGCAAGGCCAACCTGAAACTCGAGGTGACGCCGCAGATCACGCCCGAGGGCAACATCATTCTCGACCTGGACGTCAACAAGGACACCGTCGGTCAGAGCACGGCGGCCGGTTTCGCGATCAACACCAAGCACATCAAGACTCAGGTGCTGGTGGAGAACGGCGGTACCGTCGTGATCGGGGGCATCTTCGAGCTGACCGAGACCGACAGCGAGACCAAGGTCCCGGTACTCGGCGACCTGCCTGCCGTGGGCAACCTGTTCAAGACGCGTTCGCGCACGGCCAACAAGCAGGAAATGCTGGTGTTCATCACGCCCAAGATGATCGCCGACAAGGCTGCCGTCCGCTGAGCCGGGCATGGCCGCCCACCGGCGGCGGCCCGGGGTGTCGTCGTGATATTCAGTCTGGTTGGTCTGCCGGGTTCCGGCAAGTCCACGGTCGGGCGCCACCTGGCGCGCCGGCTGCAACTTCCCTTTGTCGACTCCGACCAGGTGATCGAGGCCCGTCTGGGTCATTCGATCCGGCAGTATTTCGAGCAGGAAGGCGAAGCCCGTTTCCGGGACCTGGAGGCGGAGGTCATCGACGAACTCACGCGGGACCCGCGACGCGGCGTGTTGTCGACCGGCGGCGGTTCGGTGTTGCGACCCGAGAACCGCAGGCACCTGCATGATCGTGGTCGGGTGATCTACCTCAAGTCGTCGCCGGAGGAGTTGTTCCGGCGCCTGCGCCACGACCGCAACCGGCCGCTGCTGCAGGTCGACGATCCGCTGTCGCGCCTGCGCGAACTGTACGAAGTCCGCGACCCGCTGTACCGCGAAACCGCGCATTTCACGATCGAGACCGGGCGTCCTTCCGTGGCGATGCTGGTCAACATGATCGTGATGCAGATCGAACTCGACGGCTCCCGCGCGCAAGCGGGTTGAGGCGCGCGCGAGCCTTCCCCTAAACTAGGGCCCTATGCCCGAGCCGCAGCCCATCGTCCGCGTGTCCATCGATCTGGACCAGCGCAGTTATCCGATCCTGATCGGCCATGGCCTGCTCGGCGACAGCGGCACCTATGCCGGCCTGCCCCGCGCGGAGTCGGCGCTGATCGTCACGAACACCACCGTTGCGCCCCTGTACGGCGAACGCCTGCGCCAGGCGCTGGCGCCGCATTACCGCAAGATCCACGAACTGGTGTTGCCCGATGGCGAAGAACACAAGAACTGGCAGACGCTGAACCTGGTCTTCGATGCCTTGCTGGGCCATCGCTGCGATCGCAAGACGGTGCTGTTTGCGCTCGGTGGCGGCGTGGTCGGCGACATGACCGGCTTTGCCGCGGCGTCCTACATGCGCGGTGTTCCGTTCGTCCAGGTGCCCACGACCTTGCTGGCCCAGGTGGATTCGTCGGTCGGTGGCAAGACGGCCATCAACCATCCGCTGGGCAAGAACATGATCGGGGCCTTCTACCAGCCGCAACTGGTCGTGTGCGACGCCGAGACCTTCGCCACGTTGCCGCCACGCGAATTCAGCGCGGGCCTGGCCGAAGTGATCAAGTACGGTCCGATTGCCGACATGGCGCTGCTGGACTGGATCGAGGCGAATCTGGCGGCGCTGATGGCGCGCGAGCCCGCGGCGCTGGCGCATGCGGTGCGGCGCAGCTGCGAGATCAAGGCGCAGGTGGTCGGCCAGGACGAGCGCGAAGCCGGCCTGCGCGCGATTCTCAATTTCGGCCACACGTTCGGCCATGCGATCGAGAACGGCATGGGTTACGGCAAGTGGCTGCATGGCGAGGCCGTCGGCTGCGGCATGGTCATGGCGGCGCAGCTGTCGATGCGCCTGGGCCTGGTCGATGCCGCATTCGTGCAGCGGCTCACGGCCCTGATCGAACGGGCCGGGCTGCCGGTGGTCGGGCCGCGCCTGCCTGATTCCGTGCCAGGCGAAACCAATGCGGACCGGTATCTTGCGCTGATGCGGGTCGACAAGAAGGCGCAGGCCGGCGCGATCCAGTTCGTGGTCATCGATCGACCCGGCAGCGCGGCGGTTCGCTCCGCGCCCGACGACATGGTGCGACAGGTGGTAGACGCCTGCTGCGACTGAACATGGCGCTGGCGGTGTATGCCTGCGACCCGGCCCGTTCGCGCGGCCGGCGCCATGCCGAGCCGCCGGCACCGACACGCTCGGATTTCCAGCGCGACCGCGATCGCGTGATCCACTGCTCGGCATTCCGGCGCCTGGTCTACAAGACCCAGGTGTTTCTCAATCACGAGGGCGACCTGTTCCGGACCCGGCTCACCCACTCGCTGGAAGTCGCCCAGCTGGGGCGTTCGATCGCGCGTTCGCTGGGCCTGCATGAAGACCTGGTCGAGGCGATCGCGTTGTCGCACGACCTGGGCCATACCCCGTTCGGCCACGCCGGGCAGGACGCGCTGAACGATTGCATGGCCGACTACGGCGGCTTCGAACACAACCTGCAGAGCCTGCGCATCGTTGACCGGCTCGAGGAGCGATACCCGGATTTCGACGGCCTGAACCTGACGTTCGAGACGCGCGAAGGCATCCTCAAGCATTGCGCCAACCGCAACGCGTTGCTGATCGAGGCCGAGGAGCCCGCGTATGCCGACGGTGGCGGCGGTGTCGGCCGCCGCTTTCTCGATCGCAGCCAGCCGAGCCTGGAGGCGCAGTTGTGCAACCTGGCCGACGAGATTGCCTACAACGCGCATGACATCGACGATGGCGTGCGTTCGGGACTGATCACGGTCGAGCAGCTCGAATCGGTGCCGTTGTTCCAGCAGTACCTGGTCCAGACACGCACGCGCCATCCCCATCTGTGCGACGCCGCCCAGGACCGGCGGCTGCTGTACGAGACCATCCGCCAGATGCTCAGCGCGCAGGTCTATGACGTCATCGATGCCACCACCGCCCAGCTGCAGGCGGTGGCGCCCGGCGACGTGCGCGACGTGCGCGCGGCGCCGCCGCTGGTGCAGTTCTCGGAGCCGATGCGTCGCGCGTCGGTCGAACTCAAGCAGTTTCTGCTGCGCAACCTGTATCGCCATCCCCAGGTGATGGCCACCACCAACCAGGCGCGGCGCATCGTGCGCGAGTTGTTCGCGGCCTACATGGAATCGCCGCAATCCATGCAGCCGGGTTTTGTCGCGCGCAGCGAAGCCGCCCGGGACGATCTGGATGAACTGCAGTCGCGTGCCCGTGTCGTGGCCGATTTCATCGCCGGCATGACCGATCGTTTTGCCGTCCGCGAGCACGAGCACATCAGCGGAGTGCGGCTGCTGGCCTGATCCCCATGTTCGTGCGTGTGTGGCAGCGCCATCCCGAGGTGGTCGTCGTTCTGGCTGGCGTGGCGGCGGCGCTGCACGTGGGCAAGTTGTCGCCGGCCATACCGGTGCTGCGCGATGCCCTGGGGGTGAGCCTGCTGCAGGCGGGATTCCTGCTGTCGCTGGTGCAGTTCGCCGGCATGTTGTTCGGCCTGGTCGCGGGCCTGCTCGCAGACAGCATGGGACTCAAGCGCAGCATGCTCATCGGCCTGACCGTCCTGTCGATCGCCGGCGCCCTGGGTGCGCTGGCCGAGCAGCCGGCTCACTTGCTGGCGCTTCGGGCATGCGAGGGTTTCGGCTTCCTGCTGACGGTCATGCCCGGCCCCGCCCTGATCCGTCGGCTGACGCCGGTCGCGCACATGCAGTCGGCGCTGGGCATGTGGGGCGCCTACATGCCGCTGGGCACTGCGCTTGCGCTGGCCAGTGGCCCCATGGTGATCGGGCTGGCCGGCT
>JBFIDI010000059.1:0-17258 GCA_041581405.1 Burkholderiaceae bacterium | reverse complement strand
CGGGCTTTCTCATCGGTCTGGTCGAGAGTTTCCTGTATGGCGTGTATGCAGGGATGGTGTATGTGCCGGTTTACAACTTCTTCAAGCGACGTTGGGACAACGGCTGAGTCCGAGGCTAGGCGATCCGCCAGGGCAATGGGCACTCGCGTCTGGTTGTGTCCAGATCTGTCGTCGGCGCTCCTGCGCGGAGTGACCGTGCGATGAACCCGTCCGATTGCCCGGACCCATTCGTGTTGCGGTCCTGGCTTGATCCGAACAGGCTCGATAGGGGAGTCTGTCCGCATTTCCAAACGATCGGCTGAAACGAGGCGACGTATGCGCATCGAACCGAGATCAGAAGTGGACATCACGTGGTACCTGAAGCCATTCTTCTGGAATCAAATGCGCAAGTACGGCAAGGCCCTGGACGCTGCATTGCTGTGGGCACGCTCTCCCAAGTTGTTCATTGGCGTCGCCACGTTATACGGGATGATCGATCGAAGCACTTCGCCAATCGATCCGGCCTTGCGCTCGCTTGTGACGGTACGAGTCTCGCAGCTCAACGGCTGCGCATTCTGCGTCGATCTCAACTCGGCAACCCTGCTGCATCGCGGCGCGAGCCTCGAGAAGGTCACGGCACTGAGCCGCTGGCGCGATAGCACCCTTTTCGACGAGCGGGAACGCAGCGCGCTCGACTATGCCGAGGCGATGACATTGTCGGGGGTCGGTGTCAATGATGCGCACATCAGCGCCTTGCTTGCGCACTTCTCGCAGGACGCCATCGTCGAATTGACCGGGCTCATCGCCTTCCAGAATCTCTCGAGCAAGTTCAATGCGGCACTTGGTGTTCCTGCGCAGGGTTTCTGCGAACTGCCGCGCCCGCCTTCCACAATGGAGCGCTCGGGCAATGGGAGGTTGTGACCTGCTGCTCTTGTGGCGTGTCGTACTCACTCGCCGTTCAGATCCGGGCGTTGCGAAGCTGCCGGGCTGGCGCCGCCGTCAGCATGCCGGCGCAGTGGATACCAGCGGAAGTCACAATGCTTCGCACCCGATGCGATCGTGCCGCTTCGCCGGAGTTCCCCGCCCCACATCTGCGCCAGCGGATAGTCGAGCCGGCAAAACGTCTGCATGCAAAGTTCCGACGCATCGTGGCTCGCAAAGAACTCGGCAACCGGGCACTTCACGCAGTCGAAGGCGATTGCGCCGTCCAGGCTCGCCACATCGCGCCATTCGTAGCTCGGTGGGCCGAATGGAAAGCTGCGGAACAAGTCTGTCGCCAACTTCAGGCGCTTGCGCGGGTCTCGCGTAAAGGCGCTGGCGACGAGCAACGGCGGCTCGGCCATCTGTCGATAGACGCTCCATCCGATGTCGTAGATCAGACGGTGTGATTCTGCAGCGGCGACGCCATGCCGAAGCAGTGTTTGATGCATCGCAAGCATCAAGGCGGCCGCATGTGTGCTGAACACCGCACCCAGTGTGGGCTGGATCGCCACTGTCGGCTCGAGTTCGTAGTAGCGATCCCAAGCCTGCTTCATGAGATCGCTGACCGGTACGGCAAGTGGCGTCGCCTTCAATGCCATCTGCGCATGCCGCTCAACGAGCGTTTGCCAGAATCCGCCGCTCTCCAGTGCACGGCGAGCCGTGCCTCCGAGGTGTTCGCGCAGCTCGTCGAAAACGTCGACGGTTGCCTCCCAGTCCCAAGTCTCATCGAGAGCCTGCGTTGGCAGCAACTCTCCGAGCAGCAAGAACTCAGGCGCGATTTGTGTGAAGCGTCGTTTGAGGAGATCCATCGACCCGGCACGCGCAGCGTATTCGCGTGCGATGAAGGGTTGGGAAAGCTGTTCGAATCTGGCCTCTGGCGCAAGGACGAAGATGAGCGTCTCCGCCGTCGTCAGGGCCTTGGCATGCAGCATCAGTTCGCTGGGAAAGACGAAGCCATGCTCATAGCCCGCCATCATCATGTCGAGATAGACCTTCGTGAAGCTCACTTCGCTCAGGCGGGATGTGTAGAACTTTTCCGCCAGCCCCGCGAAGCGCGCAAGGAATGCGCCCTCGTTGGCGCCTGGCAACATGTGTGTTTGCGACTTGAAATGGTGAAAGGCGCGCCTGGTCTGGCGCTGGACCACCGCGAACCAGTACAGGATGAATCGGTCGCGCTGAAGCGGGGTCAACTCGCCGACCATGCCGAAGTCGAGCAGGGTGAAGGTGCCGTCCCGATGAAATAGGATGTTTCCAGGATGAAGATCGGCGTGAAACAGCCCGTCGGAAACGAACATTTGCAGCATCACGTCGACTAGGCGCGTGACCAGCCGATGTTTCGCTTCCGCATCGAGTGACCCCACCGCGTCATGGAGCCGCAACCCTTCCACCCAACTCATCGTCAACACGCGTTGGCCCGAATGACTCCGATAGACGGTTGGAAACTTGACGTCGTCGCGATCTGCAAAATTTGCGCGAAAGCGGTCGACAACCCGCCCTTCCTGCGAGAAGTCCAGTTCCTGGTGCGTGTATCGGCGGAACTCCGCCAGAAACGCGCGCAGATTCGTTCGTTGCATGCGCCGTGGAAACAGGCGATAGAGCCATCCCAGCCCGGCCTCCATCGCGTCCAGATCACGGGCGACCAGTCGATCGAGATCGGGCCGCTGCACCTTGACGGCGACAACGGCACCGCCGTGCAAGGTCGCCTTGTGCACCTGCGCCAAGGACGCCGCGGCGACCGGCTTGCGCTCGAATGTGGCAAACAGCTCTTCGACGGGCTTGCCGAGCTCACTCCGGATCGCAACGTCAATCACCTGGGCAGAGACTTCGGGCCCGTGCTCTTGGAGGCTGGCGAGCGCGTCGACATAGGCTTGCGGCATCAGGTCCGGGCGTGTACTCAGCACCTGTCCCAGCTTGACGTAGGTGGGCCCGAGAGCCACCAGGCTGGCAGTGAAGCGGGCTGGCGCGGCGTTGTCTGCGGTGCCTTTGGTGTGTCGACGCAGAGTGCGGTATTCCGGCAGCAAGATCCGCAATACCGAAACCAGGCGCAACAGGTTTCGAACCGCGCCTGATCTGGCCGGCATCCGCCCGGGTGTGGTCGTAGTCTCAACCATTTTTCAGTTCACAGTTCTGGGCGCGACGCCGCAGTCTGAGCGCTATCGCAACCATGATGAAATCTGCTCGGTGTACTTCGCATAGGTGTCTCCAGCGTTGACATCTGTGGGCACCAGCAGTAACCGACAAGAACTTCTGGATGCGTTGGTCCGCCGGCGCGGCCTATTCTGCTGTGGCAACACTCTGAACAAACACGTCAAGCGCGATTGCGCCGTGGCGCGGTGCCCGCATTGAAGCGGGCAAGCCTACAAATATCAAATCACCGCAACTCCGCATCCAACGCATCGGGCGATGGGGACTTGCCAAACAGCAGTTCCCGCATTTGCGCGCGTTCCGCAGTGGTCGGCCAGGCGGGGTTTTCAGAAGGAGCCGCAGGCGACTGCGCTGCGATGGGCGCGAGCGCCGGATCGACGCGGCCTTCGCCATCGAAACGCACCAGGTTGTAGGTCTCGTTGACGACAGCTTCCGGCGCGCCGCATCTCAGACGCACATGCCAGTGGGCCAGGCGCAATGTCCGACCGGCCAATGCGTCTGTCGCCGCTTCGCCACGGGCCAGGGCAAGGTACAAGGCGTGGGGGAGCGGGTGGACGCCGCTGCTGTCGTCGAGCAGGAAGACATAGGAGGCGTAAGGCGCGGTGTCGTCGGTGCAGCTACCCGCGCAGGCCCGTGCGCTTGCGTCCGATACATCGGCAGAGCTGTATACCGGCGCAAAGCCGCCGCCCGGCGTGCGAAAGTTGGTGGTTTGCCCCTGATACAGGCGGGCGGCGACCCACAGAACCGCACCGCCATAGGCATAGGTGCGCAAGTCGAACTTCATGGCCTTGGTGGATGCGGTTGCCTCGAGGGCGATGTCTGCCGCTGTCGAATCCGCGCCGTCGATGACCCGCTCCCCTGGGGCAACGATGGCCTGGGCCACGTAGTCGCCGGCAAGGATGTCCAGCCAAACCCGCTTCGTCAGCTTGTCGCCCCGATACGCCGCTCGGCTGCCGAAGCCCGCCACTGGTTTGAAGAACAGGCCGCGGCGCGCGTCCCACATGCGCTGCGCATTGGCATGGCTGACCATCTCGGTGCGAGGCACATGCGCCAGCAGGATGTCCTGCGCGGCTTGCGGTACACCCAAAGCCTGCAGCCGCGCAGCATCGCTGAACAATGCGAGGTGCCTCTTGTCGGCGTACAGGGCATGTGCCTGCGGGTGCGGTGTCAGCGCCACGGCGTGCCGCAGGTAGGCTTCACGTAGCGCGGCGCTGCCGGGTTGTTCCAGGTAAAAGTCGGTCAAGCGGTTGTAGACCAGATCGATGGCCAGGTCGCCGTGCCACAACACACCGGCGCGCCATTCGAGTGCAGTTGGATCGGCGATGACCGCGCGCATGCCGTGCCGTTCGAACAGGCGCTGGAACAACAGGAACTCGGGATAAAGGTACTGGTCTTCGGGCACCAGGTCGATGATGGCAATGGACCTGAGTGGGCGTGGCGGCTCGGCCATCACTGTGTTGCCAACCTTGCCCGACAGATGGGCAAGCCGCCACTCTTGGCGAAACATGTCGACGATGCGCTGCTCGAAAACGTCCACGCTGGCCAGAGAGGGCACCATCGAGTCGACGGCGGTGCAACAAGCCCTCTGGGCCCGCGCGAGTACCGCATTGAGCATTGCGCCTCCGGCGTTCGTGTTCACCTCGATCAGCGCCAGCCGGCCTTTGCTCAGGTGAAAATCGTAGCCGAAAAAGACGCCCATCGGCCCGCTTGTTCCCAGACTGGCAATCGGGGGTGCAGCAGCCAATACATGCTCTCGATAGGCTGGAAGTGCGACCACCGATTCGATCGCCTGCATCACCTGCGCCATGCGCTGCAACTGCTGAGCCGCCACGAATACGGGCTGCGCAGAGAAAAGGAACGGGCAGCGCTGCCGAACCAGCTCGGCAAGGCCTGGCTGACCCAGTTCCGAATCAAGGGCGCGCGTCAGTGCCGTCTCGTCGAGACTGAAGCAGAAGCACGCGCTATTGAGCATGTCGACAGTGCTGCGCGGCGCATCCATCTTCGGTCTTGTCATGTCGGCGCTCACGGAGTGTCATTCACCATGGTGAAGGGCAGGGCGCTATCTTGAATCGATCGTTCAACCCGACTTGGCTTCATATCAATGGCAATCGCTGCAGGCTGTCCGGTAGATGCGCAACTTGGTTCGAACAAGGCTCAGTGGGAGCGGTCGGTCGCGGAGCGCTGTATTTGCGCCGTGCCCGGGTCGGCCACCAATGCCTCGATGATCGGACACGGATAAACGTCACCAGTGGCGATGCAGTGGGCCAGCAAACCGTCCAGCGATCGCTGCATGCGAGACAGGTCGTCCAGCTTGCCACGTATCTGCTCGAGTCGCGCAGAAGTCACGGCGCGCACGGCACGGCGATTGCGACCGTCGGCGAGGTCCAGCAGCGTTGCGATTTCATCCAGCGTGAAGCCCAGTCCTTGGGCCCGCTTGATGAATCCGATGCGGTCGACAAGTGCTGTGGGGTAGTACCGAACCGCGCCAGTCGATGCTGGAACCGGGAGTAGTCCCCGACCCTGGTAGTACCGAATCGTCTCCACGCCGACCCCGGCGGCTCGTGCCAGGCGCCCAATGGTCAGGCTGCGATCGGCACTGCTTGGAGTCGGATCATTGCGCATGGCCCAAGCCTATCCTCTTACGCCGTATGTGACCCCAGAATTGATTGATGTACGTCAATCTCTGATCGTCTTCGGCGCATAAGATTGCATTTCAATCGAGCCCCACCGTTCATGCCACTATTCTCGAACACCGTCACCAAGCGCCGCACCGGCCATATGGTGCTGTTGGCGTGGGTGCTTGCTCTGGCTGCGGGATGGGCCAATGCCTGCCTGCTTCAAGAGCGCGGAATGCATGGGCAGGGAGGTCCAAATGGCGCCGCACTGACTGACCATGTGGCTCACGCTGCGTCTGGCCACGTCAGCGTCGATTCCGAGCACGCTGGAAGCCTTGGCCAGGGCAATAGCGTCGGCCTGAAGGTCTGTGACAACGACAACCTGGCCATTTTCGAACCGGTATCGAAAGTCGATCCGATGAAAATGCCTATGGCGTCTCCCACGGTATTCGCCTACCCGGACCGGATGGCCGTGACCCGGCATGGCCTGGCCCGGAGGGCGTTTCCGTTGGCCGGTCCGGTCGTACCGCTGCGTACCCTTTTCGTTCGCCTGGCGCTATAGACGCCTGTGGGCCTGGATGCGAAGCCCATTGCTTCGTCGTCCACGTCGCCAACGAAAAAAAAGGGACTTGACTCCGTACCCGAGTACGGCGTTCAGACTCCGTGATCACGCTGTCGTGGGTGTACATCGCCGCTCAGGCGACGGGCCCCATGGCACCCCGTATTCCCTCATTTACCAGGAAATCATCATGACATTCGTCCGCACCAAAATCTCTATCGTCGTCCTGAGTGGCGCCGCAATGTTCACCTCGGCCTGGGCCGCCGCAGACAACCAGCATGACGCCCATCACCCCGCGCCGGCCACAGCCACCGAGGTCGCTCAAGCACAGCCGGCCGCCCCGGGTATGGGCATGCGCGCCGGTGCCAATATGGCCGGCTTTGCAGACCAGATGAAAGCCATGCAGCAGATGCACGACAAGATGATGGCCGCCAAGACTCCGGAAGAACGCAATGCCTTGATGGCGGAACACATGAAGACCATGCACCAAGGTATGGCCATGATGGGCCAGATGGGTGGAATGCAGGGTGGCAAGGGCATGCCTGGCAACATGGCCGAGCGCCAGCACATGCTGGAGCAACGCATGGACATGATGCAGTCCATGATGCAGATGATGATGGATCGCATGCCATCGGTACCTGCGACGAAGTGAGTGGCCGACCGCGCTCGACCACGCTGCAACGCAGGCTGCCGTAGGCCGTGAATTTCGCTGGACGCCCAAAACCTTGAACTTGACTGTGGTGGGGGGCGGCCATACGTCCCACCCCCACGGCGCTGCCAAGTAGCCTCATACGGCGCAGCGCCGCGCCTGGCTTGCTGTAGGACTCCGGCGGAATCGTACGAGCCCCCAAAGCCGCTGGGTCGTGGCATGGACGCAAGGAGTTGGCGCGGCACTAATGAATCCTTGACATTCCCATCATGTCAAGGTCTATATTGATTTACCAAGGACGGCAAGAACATCGCCGGACCACGACGAAAGGACCTGCACCATGAACGCCTCTGACCACGATCATCTTCCCAACTCGCAAGGTGCATCCGACATGAAACCGCGTGGCCTTGCGCACGACGAGCACCGGGGTGCGCGGCCGGAAGGCTCTGGCATGAACCGGCCACTGAAGACAACGCTGGTGATGGTCGCCCTTGTTGGCGGCTTCTACCTCTTGCGCGAGCACTGGGACCATGTCGCCGGCAACTGGATATACCTGTTGCTGCTGGCGTGCCCGCTGATGCACCTGTTCCATGGCCACGGCGGGCATGGCGGGCACGGTGGTCGCGCATCATCCACCGCCAAGCCTGCCGACAGGGAGGAGTGACACCATGGACATGCCCACACACCACGATCACGCCGGGCACACGCACCACCACCCGCCGTCAAAGCCTGGCACTGCAACGCTGAAGGACCCGGTGTGTGGCATGGCCGTGACCGCGCAATCCGAGCATCACGCCGAGCACGAAGGCCGGCCGTATTACTTCTGCAGCGCGAAGTGCCGATCGAAGTTCGTCGCTGAGCCGACCCGCTATGGGGACGGCGGCAGCGCGACAGCCGCCGTCGACGTCGCGGCACAGCCCGCTGGCACGATCTATACCTGCCCGATGCACCCGGAGATCCGGCAGGACCATCCCGGCAATTGCCCCAAGTGCGGCATGACGCTCGAGCCGCTGCTGCCGGAGCTGACGGACGAGGAAAATCCTGAACTGGTCGATTTCAACCGCCGCTTCTGGTGGACGCTGCCGTTCACGGTGGTGGTGACCTTTCTGGCCATGGGCGGTCACCGGCTCGGGCTATTTCCATCTGGTACACAGCCCTGGATCGAACTGGTATTGACCTTGCCGGTCGCGTTGTGGGCCGGCTGGCCGTTCTATGTGCGCGGCGTACAGTCGGTGTTCAATCGCAGCCCCAATATGTGGACGTTGATCGGCCTGGGCACCAGCGTGGCCTTTGTCTATAGCGTGGTGGCGACCATCGCACCGCAGATCTTTCCGGCGACGTTTGTCACTAATGGCAGCGTTGCGGTGTATTTCGAGGCAGCCGCAGTGATCATCTCGTTGACCCTGTTTGGCCAGATCCTGGAATTGAAGGCGCGGTCACAAACATCCGCGGCGATCAAGTCGCTGCTGGGCCTGACGCCCAAGACGGCACGGCGTATCGCCGCTGACGGCACTGAGGAAGACATTCCGCTCGCCAACGTACATGTCGGCGACCAACTGCGGGTACGCCCGGGCGAGAAGGTGCCGGTCGACGGCATCGTGGTCGAAGGCAGCAGCGCACTCGACGAGTCCATGCTCACCGGCGAGCCGCTGCCCGTAACCAAGCGCCCCGGCGACAAGCTGATTGGTGCCACGATGAACACCAGCGGTGCCTTGGTGATGCGTTCGGAGCACGTTGGCTCTGCGACCGTGCTGTCGCAGATCGTGCAGATGGTGGCGCAGGCGCAGCGCTCGCGCGCGCCGATGCAGCGCATGGCAGATCTGGTCGCGGGCTACTTTGTCATGGTTGTCGTGGCCATTGCGGTGCTGACCTTCTTCGCGTGGGGATTCTTCGGCCCCGAGCAGGGCTGGGTCTTTGGCCTGATCAATGCCGTGGCGGTGCTGATCATCGCTTGCCCCTGCGCGCTGGGCCTGGCCACACCGATGTCGATCATGGTTGCCACCGGCAAGGGCGCTACCAATGGTGTTTTGTTCCGTGACGCGGCCGCGATTGAAAACCTGCGCAAGATCGACACCTTGATCGTCGACAAGACGGGCACGCTGACCGAAGGCCGACCGGTCTACGAGAAGGCTGTGGCCGCCGAAGGCTTCAAGGATGTGGACGTGCTGCGCCTGGCTGCGAGCCTGGACCAGGGCAGCGAACATCCACTGGCTGCGGCCATCGTCGCGGCGGCGCGCGAACAGGGGCTTGGCTTGGCCAAGCCCGAGCAGTTCGATTCCGAGTCAGGTATCGGCGTGCGCGGCAACGTGGAAGGCAAGTCGCTGGCCTTGGGCAACACCGCGCTGATGGAGCAACTCGGCGTGAAGGTCGACACACTGAAATCGCAGGCCGAGGAGCTGCGCAGCCAGGGCGCCAGCGTGATGCACCTGGCGGTGGACGGCAAGCTGGCCGGACTGCTGGCGGTGTCCGACCCTGTCAAATCGACAACACCCGATGCGCTGGCGGCGCTGCGCCAGTCGGGTTTGCGCATCGTGATGGCCACCGGCGACGGACTGACGACGGCACGGGCGGTCGGCAAGCGGCTGGGCATCGACGAGGTGCATGGCGAGGTCAAACCGGCCGACAAGCTGGCCTTGGTCGAGAAGCTGCAGAAGGAGGGCCGTGTCGTCGCCATGGCCGGTGACGGCATCAACGACGCGCCGGCGCTGGCACGTGCCGATGTCGGCATCGCCATGGGCACAGGCACCGATGTGGCAATGAACAGCGCGCAACTCACGCTGGTCAAGGGCGACTTGCGCGGCATCGCATTGGCGCGGGCCCTGTCGGAAGCCACGGTGGCCAACATGAAGCAGAACCTGGGCTTTGCGTTCGTCTACAACGCACTCGGCGTGCCTTTGGCGGCGGGCGTGTTGTTCCCGTTGACAGGCTGGTTGTTGTCGCCCCTGATTGCCGCGTTGGCGATGAGCCTGAGTTCGTTTTCCGTCATCACCAACGCGCTTCGGCTGCGCGGGGCGAAGTTGGATCAACATTGAAAAGAAGCATGCCGCTTCGGCACGCCGCGGCATGCTACGCCAGAGACCCGCAGTTGCCGCTGGCGCCTGAATAGGCTCGCAGATCATGAAACCAAGTGAACGCGATCTGGTCGAACAGGCGTCGGACAGCAGATATGCGTGGTGAAGGTGTTCAGCCCACGGGCCTTGTCGGCTCCTGTCCATCGAACTCGACCAAGCCAATGGCATATCAGAGCATTTCTCCGCAATCCCGAACAACGAAATCCAAAGGCAATCCATGAGCACCACACTGATAGTCATCCTCGTCGTCATCGTACTGGCGGCGTTTCTCCTGATCGCGATTTTCAACAAGCTGGTCATGCTGAGGAATCGGTACAAGAACGCCTTTGCACAGATCGAAGTGCAACTCAAGCGCCGTTATGACCTGATTCCCAATCTGGTCGAGACCGCCAAGGCGTACATCAAGCATGAACGTGAAACGCTGGAGTCGGTCGTCAAGGCGCGCAACGAAGCAGCCGGCATGTTGTCCAGTGCCGCTGCGGCACCCGGCGATGCTGGCGCGATGAAGGGCCTGGTCGGTGCCGAAGGAAGGCTGTCCGGCGCGCTGATGACCATGAAGATGGTGATGGAGGCCTATCCGGATCTCAAGGCCAACCAGAACATGATGCAACTGAGCGAGGAGCTCACGTCGACCGAGAACAAGGTCTCGTTTGCACGCCAGGCATTCAACGACCAGGTGATGGCCTACAACACCTACAAGCAGTCTTTCCCGCCGGTTGTTTTCGCGCCCATGTTTGGCCACGCACAGGACGCAAGCATGCTGGAGTTCGCCGACAGCGCCGAGATCCAGGCGGCGCCGAAGGTGTCGTTTTGACCGAAGCGAATAGTCTGGCGGTCGGTCGATGAATTTTTTCGAATCCCAGGAGCGCGCGCACAAGAACACGACCTCGCTGGTCGTGCTGTTTGGCGTCGCGGTGATCGCATTGATCGTGATGGCCAATGTGCTGGTGCTGGTTGTGTTCGGTGTTGTTGACAGCCAGCAGATGCGTGACGGCCAGGCATTTGTCGCGCAAATGGACTGGAAGATGTTCGCCACCGTGGGCGCAGGTGTCAGCGTGGTGGTGCTGGTCGGTAGCCTGTACAAGATGATGGTCTTGTCCGCGGGTGGCAAGGTCGTCGCCGAGTCACTCGGTGGCCAGTTGATTCCGCGCAATACCGAGGAACCCAACCAGCGCAAGCTGCTCAACGTCGTTGATGAAATGGCCATCGCGTCCGGGACGCCGGCGCCACCGGTCTATCTTTTGGCCAATGAACCCGGCATCAATGCCTTCGCAGCGGGCTTCTCGCCGCGCGACGCGGTACTCGGAATCACACAGGGGGCGATCGAGCAGCTGAGCCGAGATCAGTTGCAGGGTGTCATCGCCCATGAGTTCAGTCACATATTCAACGGCGACATGCGGCTCAACCTGCGCCTGATGGGGGCCTTGAACGGCATCCTGATCCTGGGCATTCTGGGCTACTACCTGATGTATTCGGCATCGTTCTCGGGGCGCCGGCGCAACAACGACAACAGCGGCGTCGCCATCATGGCGCTGGCGGTGGGGCTGATGGTGATCGGATTTGCCGGTACTTTTTTCGGTGGCCTGATCAAGGCGGCCGTCAGCCGGCAAAGGGAATATCTAGCGGATGCGTCGGCGGTCCAGTTCACCCGCAACCCAATGGGAATCGCGGGCGCATTGAAGAAGATTGGAGGGCTGAGGTCAGGCTCGATCGTGCGCAACCCGGGCGCACCAGAGGTCAGCCATGCCTTCTTCGCCCAGGGCGTGACTGGCTTCACCCAGTGGTTGTCGTCCACCCATCCACCGCTGGCCGACCGCATCCGGCGCATCGATCCACAGTGGGACGGCAAGTTCGAAGTCTCGGAGACGCTTCCACCAGCTGGAAGCCCCGAGCCCGTCGATGATGCATCGGCCACGAGACGCACTGACATGGCCCGAAACATGGCAACTGTCGCGGCAGGTGCAGCAGCAGCCGACGCCGTCGCAATGATCGATCGAATGGCTCAACCAACGCCGGAGTCGGTCCTGTACGCCCGGTCGTTGCTGTCTGAATTGCCCGCGGCGATACGGGACGCAGCGCGTGAACCCTTTGGTGCGCGGGCCTTGATCTATTGTCTGCTGCTGGACAGGGAGGCCGAACTGAGAGAGCAGCAACTGGCGCTGTTGCAACGCCGCGCCGACCAGGACGTGTACGCTCTGGCAATCAGCTTGATAGCGCAGATGGATGCGCTCGACAAGAGGTTTCGGCTGCCGATCATCGACATGGCCATTCCTGCGCTCAAGCAGCTGTCCGACAGGCAGTATCCGTCGTTCAGGGCGAACCTGGTGGCGCTGATCAATATGGACGCCCGAGTTGACCTGTTTGAATGGTGCTTGCAGAAGATCCTGTTCAACCATCTGGAAGGGCACTTTGGAAAGACACCATTGGCTGCGAGGCGACGAGCGGATCCCGGTCATCTCTCACGGGAGTTTGGCCTGGTCTTGTCGGTGATCGCATACGCCGGCGCGGCGGATCAAGGCAGTGCGCAGAGAGCGTTCGACACCTCCGCGCAATCGTTGGATGTCAAAGGACTTGCACTATTGTCGAAGAACCAGATCAGGTTTGCGGACCTGGATCAGGCGCTTGGCAAGCTGGATCGATTGGCTCCTGAAGCCAAGTCGCAGTTTTTGAAGGCCTGTGTCACCAGTACCTGGCACGATCAGAGAGCCACGCCGGCGGAGGTGGAGCTGTTGCGTGCATTCGCCAGTGTCCTGGATTGCCCCATGCCGGCGGGCATGGCGCCGGGAGCTTGACGTGCCGTCTGTTGCGCCGATGCGCAGACACTGGCTTTGGCGGTGGGCGTTGGCCTGGTTCTTGTGGGACAGTACTTCGCTGGTTCGGTAGCGAGCGCCAGGGTCCCTGTTCGACGTACTTCTCGCTCGGCACTGGACGAGCTCGACGGCCGGGTCGTGGTGCTGCGCCTGGAATGCGTGCGTGATGGCGATACAGCCGATCGACCATGCTGGACCATTGAACGGGTTAGCCGACGTGGGTTGATTCACACGTGGCCCTTTCTGGCCTTGACGACAGCCAAATGTCACCGCTGGCTGCGGTGGATCAACATAAATTGACCCACTCGGCTTATTTCCCAGTTGTCGTTTGATGATATTGGTCCGACAAGCGGATGCCATTATTGACAATTCGCGCGCGACGAACAGCGACGCTAAGAGTGTCAGCTTGCGGTACGTGCCTCAGGACGTCGAGCAGCGAAGCGCATTCGGCATTCACCCCGGCCTTTAAGTCGTAGGAAGCGTTGCAAGTGCGGCTCGGATTATGTACTCGCTAACCGTGGCTACATGCGTGCATTGGGATATCGGCTTCCCGACGATGCGTGATGAAGGGTTGTGTGATCACCTTGTCCGATCAATCCCATGGACAACCACATTTTGGAGCGGGTGCCGATATTGGAAAACTGGGCAGAGCGCTTCACTGGCTGTCGGGTCCGTGTCTAGCTGCTTTCTGGCGGCGAGAGTGGATACCCGGCGTGCAGGTCGTCGGATGAGATTGCCGGAAACCTGCAGCGGTTGCGGTAGTTCTCGTTGATTTGATACTTGAAGTCAGCATCGCGTGCCATATCCACACTTCTGTGGATGCACACCGGCCGGCTGCGGCGCAAACTGTTGGCGAGCCGCGATGGATCCAGCGATCAAGGCACCCACGTCATGATTTCCGTGCTGCAGCATGTGGCGGTTCTATCGAATCTATCGTGGCTGTGCCGCAACCGCATACTGATGGCAATCGGGTCGAACAGGTCCGGGCGACTCGCCTTTCCCATTGACGTCATAGGTCAAAACCAGTCGAGCATCGGTCTCAGCTCTCGGTCGCGCCAGATTCGAAGCGCCTTGCAGAGCTCTCATTTTCTTGATCGTGCGCATACCTCAATTCGATGCAAACCCTTCCGCCGGCCGGCCCGGCGTTGTGAATCGGTCCTCGATCGCATCGCCCGTGCCAGAAAGGGAATTGGGCGGTCCTTATTCGCCGAACGCTTCAGCTGCGATGGCACATCGTGCTGCACTTGCCGGGCCTTCGGTATCTTCTGGTGAGCCCGAGCGTCCTGTTTAGCGGAACTTGCATCGAATCCTGATGCGATGCCGCGGGAAGTACAGACACTGCGTCCGTCTTCCACTTCCTCCAAGGTATCGGCATGAGAACTCGGACTTCCCGCAACCCGTTGCGGATCTCGACATCGATGGTCGTCGGCGCATCGCTGATGGCGGCCGCAGTGGGCGGCTCTGTCGGCGCGTGGCTGGCCTCAGGACCTGTAGCGGCCACTGGCATGGCAATGCGCCTGCTGGGATTGTGTTGTGCCTATGCGCTGACGCTGCTGCTCCACATTGAGCACGGCGAAGACGTGTGGCGCTGGATGGTCGGGAACTACTGGATCCGGTTGCTGGTCTGGGTCGCGTTCGGTACGGCGATCACCACCACGCTCTGGGACCTGCTGCGCCTGGAGTTCGTCGCGCAGATGCGCGGCTTTAGAGGGTGATCGGCAATGACCACAAGTTGTCCAGGCCTGCATGCCCGCCAGACCTTGCGGAGTGGTCCACGCAGCTTAGCCCATGGCGTTGCCTGCATCGACGGAATCGGTGTCTGGCGCGCCACGCCACTGGCCGCTCTGGTCGATCCTGTCGACTCGATGGCGAGATGGCGCATGGATGGTTGCCTTTGCCGCTGGTTCATCGGCGCGTCCGATTCCACGATGGGGCATGACCGCGAATTCACGCCTGACACAAGCGAGCAGCGCCATGCCTTCTGATTGCCAGCATGCCAACCCGCCGGCCCAGCGCTCCTGGCGCTTGTCGGTCGACATGCTCGTCGCTGTTGTCGAGGGTCAGACCTATGAGGCGGTGGCTTTGAGATTCGGTGTCTCGCGCACCGCAGTCGAGCGACGCATCAAGGATGTCGCGATCGAACTGTGCAAGGCGGCCCGTGTGGAGGGACTCAACGAGGAGGGCGCCGGGTTCGTACGTCGCCTGCGGCTGCACCGTGAAGCGATCCTGGCGGCATTGCCCAGTTTCGAGCGCGCCGTTCGTACCGGCGGGCGGGCCCATCGCATCCCGGGCGAGCAGGAGATCCTGCAGGCCGGGCGGCGCATCAAGGCCCGCAGCCCCCGCCCGGCACACGACCTGGCGCTGTTCTATTTCCTGTTCGCAACCGGGGCTCGGCCGCTGGAGCTCGCTCGGCTGGAGGTGGGCGACTATCTGCAGCCGGACGGTGGCGTACGCCGCGTGTCCGAGATTCGCGAGGAGGTCTCGATCTCGGGCAAGCGGCGCGATCTGTATCTGACCAGCACCCGTCTCAAAGAGGCGATGGACATCTACCTGCAGGAGCGGCTGGAGCGTCGGCTCGGCTTGGGCAGCAGCGGGCAGTTCCGGGGCCTGGATCCGCAAAGCCGGCTGTTTCTCTCGGCCAAGGGCGAAGGGTTTCGTGTCACGCCGTATGGCCAGCCGGGACAGCGGCGATTCCTGTGCCGTCCGATCCTGGAGACCTTGGGAAAACTGTTCCGATATGGCGGACTGCAGGATGTCTCGGCGCTGTCAGCGCGTCGCGCCTTGGCGCTCAAGCTCACTGAGCGTGGCGCCGACGAGGCCCAGATCGGCGAGTTGCTGGGCATCAGCGACCGCACGGCGGTGCGCGAACTGGTGGGCCAGCGCAAACCCGAAATCACCCGGCTGATGGACGATCTGCTGTGAGTTGCGGGTTGCCAGCTGTGACCGTTGGTGCTGAGGTGATCAACGCCGTGCGGGGCTAGCGTTAAGCGCGCGAGAGTCCGGTGCTCGATCCATGAAACCAAGGAAAGCCCCGATTTCACACGCGCCACGTTTCCTGGTGCAGGGCCGGGTGCTGGGGCCGGATACGGCGCAATGGCAGCAGATATTGCAGCGGGTCCACGAAGGCCGCGAGCGACCGCTGTGCCTGTGCCGGCCTGCGGGCGTGGCCATGTATGTCGCCTGCCATCGGCGCTACGGGCTCAAGCGGCTACCAGGGACCGGGTGGCTGCATCATCCGTCGTGCCCATCCCACGAAGCTGCTGCCGTGCCTTTGGCATCCACGGTTGCGTCGGCAGCTGCGCCGTGTGCCGCTGGCAAGCACCGGCGCGTTCCGCCTGCCTTGGAACTGGCGGTAGATTTTGCGTGGATCACGCGCGGCACTGGGGCTCGCTCGTTGAAACACCGGGGCACACGGGGCGAACCGGCTGGCAATGGCGGTCCCCGGATGTCGTTGCGGGAGTTGCTGATGTTGTTGTTGGTGAGGGCCGGTTTTCACCGATGGTCGCCGGCGATGGAAGGTAAACGCAGCGCCGCGGTGTTGTGCAAGTACCTGACTGCCGCGGCCCGGGACCTGGTGGTTAATGGCGCGCCGTTGGCGCCGCGGATGCGCGTCGTCCAGTCGTCGGGAATTGCCGTTCCTTCAGTAGACATTCCCACTGGTCCGGGAGCAGGCGTGCGCCAGTGCGCGTCGCATTCCATGCGTGCGCGCATGCTTGTGATCGGGGAGGTCCAGCGGTCGCAAGAGGTGGGAGAGGCGTTGATCCTGTGGCCGAGCCGTTTTCCTGGCGAATCCTTGTTGCTGGAGCCGGCCGTGTGGCGGATGGTACCAGCGGACCTTCGCTCGAAGGTGTTGTCGGCTGGTCGGCAGGCCTTATGCCCTGTGCGACCGTTGGTGGCGGCCCTGGTCCGGCAATGCTCCGGTTCGCAGAAATGCGTCGATGCCATTGCGGTCGTGCCGATGACGGCGACCTGGATGCCGGTCGCCGAGCTCCATGCCTTGCCTCTGGTCGATGCGCTGGTTGCGCAGCACCGGCGCTTCGCGGTGGTATTGCCGACGGACAGGTCCCGTGCCGACAAGCTGCCGGCAATCTGGCTGCTGGATGCGGGTCCGAAGGCGGTGCCCCTTCGCCTGGCCAATGCTGCCGCGGCGCACGAGACCCGGCATATGGAGCAGGGCGCTGCGGTGGCGCCGCCTTGGCCCTGCTGGATCTGGCACGTCGACCGGCCGATGCCGCCGCTGCCGGCGCGACGGTGAGGCCGCGTCGCGCAGCTGCACGGCATCGCCAGTCACGGTGTATTGCTTGCATCCAGACCGGTAGCCGGTGCTTCATTTTTTTGCGGGAGCGCGGCCGGCCACCGGGAGGTGACCGGCCGCTTTGGGCCTGTGCGCTACGGTTCCCGCGTGGTGTACCCGGCCTGTGTCGTCCAGCCATGGTGCTCGATGTGGTT
>JBFIDI010000058.1:0-17667 GCA_041581405.1 Burkholderiaceae bacterium | reverse complement strand
TCGTCCGCGTCGAGTTGCACCTTGACCGAACCCAGGTTGTCGCTGAGCTGCGCCGAGGTCTTGGCGCCCATGATGACGGTGGTCACGCTCGACTGGGCGAGCAGCCAGGCCAGTGCCACCTGCGGTATGGTGGCGCCGTGGCGCCTGGCGATACCCTCCATCACGCCGACGCAGCGGAACGCGCGTTCCTTGTCGACGAACGGGAAATCGAAGCTCGCCCGGCGCGAACCGTCCGGACCGGTGCCGTCAGCCTTGTATTTGCCGCTGAGCAGGCCGCCCGCCAGCGGGCTCCAGACCATCAGGCCGAGCTGCTGGTCCTGCAGCAGCGGCACCACCTCGCGTTCGAGGTCGCGTCCGGCCACGGTGTAGTAGGCCTGCACGCTCTGGAACCGCGCCAGCTTGCGCTGGTCCGAGATGCCCAGGCCCTTCATGATCTGCCAGGCCGCCATGTTGCACAAGCCGATGTAGCGCACCTTGCCGCTGCGCACCATGTCGTCGAGCGTGTCCAGCACCTCGTCCATCGGTGTCAGCGGATCGTAGCCGTGCAACTGGTACAGGTCGATATGGTCGAGCTGCAGCCGCTGCAGACTGGCGTCGAGCTGGTGCATCAGGTGGTAGCGGGACTGCCCGCCGGCATTGACGACCTTGTCCTTCATGGTGCCGTAGGCCTTGGTGGCGATCACCAGTTCGTCGCGCGGCAGCCCGAGCTGCTTGATCGCGGCGCCAGTGATGGTCTCGGCGGCGCCGAAACCGTAGATGTTGGCGGTGTCGAAGAAGTTGACGCCGGCATCGAAGGCCTGCTTGACCAGCGCGGTCGAGGCGGCCTGATCCAGGTCGCCGATGATCTTCCACATGCCGGCGGCGCCGCCGAAGGTCATCGTGCCCATGCACAGCTCGGATACGTACAGGCCGGTTCGGCCCAGCAGGCGGTATTTCATCGTCGTGTCCCTTCAGGTTCGGTGTGGATGCGTCCGTTATCGTAACAAGCACGCATGATGGCGGCGCCGGTGGGTCACATGCCCGAGCGTGACTCCGGCAGGTCCATCGCCAGCGTGGCCAGCAGGGACTCCCGCGCTTCGCCGCGCGGCCGGGCGAAGGCGTGTCCGGGCGCATGGCCTGCGTGGGTCAGGATGTCGGCCGGGGCTGGCCGCCCGAGCAGGAACCCCTGCAACTCGTGGCAGCCGAGCTCCTGCAGCACCTCGCATTGTTCGGCGGTTTCGACCCCTTCGGCATTGACGCGGATCTCCAGCGCGTGCGCCAGCATCACGATGGAGCGCACGATCATGGCCACCTTGGGGTCCCGCACCATGTTCTTCGTGAACACCTGGTCGATCTTGATCTTGTCGAACGGGAACCGCCACAGGTAGGCCAGGCTGGAGAAGCCGGTGCCGAAATCGTCCATCGCGATGGACACGCCGAGCGTACGCAGCTCCTGCAAGGTCAACAGGACGCGCTCCGAATTGTGTAGCAGGAGGGATTCGGTGATCTCCAGGCACAGGCGATCGGCGGCAAGCCCGGTGTCGGCCAGGGCGCGCGATACCTGTTGCACCAGGGCTCCGCTGGCGAACTGGTTCGCCGACAGGTTGACTGCCACACCCAGCGACGCGGGCCAGCCGCTGGCGTCCGCACAAGCCTGGCGCAGCGCCCACTGGCCGATGGTGTCGATCAGGTCCGCCGCCTCGGCCAGCGGCACGAAGACCGCCGGAGAGACATCGCCCTTGGAGCCATGGTGCCAGCGCAGCAGCGCCTCGTAGCCGACCAGGGTTTCGCCGTCATTGTCGAACAAGGGCTGGTAATACATCGACAACTCGCGGCGCTCGAGCGCCGCGCGCAGGTCCCGTGTCAGTGCACGTTGTGTCTCCACCTCGCGGTCACGTTGGGCATCGTGGAACCGGAAGGTGCCGCGCCCGCCCTGTTTGGCCCGGAACAGCGCCAGTTCGGCATGGGCCAGCAATTCGTCCGCCCCGCGGCCGTCGTCTCCGTACAGCGCGATCCCGATGCTGGCGTTGGCGCGCACGACATGACCCGACAGTTCCATCGGCTCCGCCAGTACCTGCTGGATCGCCCGCACGATCGGCAGCACGGCCTCGCGCGAGCCGGTTCCGACCAGCAGGATGGCGAATTCGTCGGCCTCCAGCCGCGCCAGCCTGTCCCGGGGACCCAGGCAGGCGGTCAGCCGTTCGGTCGTGGCACGCAGAACGGCGTCACCCAGGGCATGGCCCAATGTGTCGTTGATATCCTTGAACCGGTCCAGGTCGATGCGCAGCAGCGCCAACGCCGGTTGCCGGTCGGCGCGGTGCGCGGTTTCACGATTCAGTGCCGCCACCAGGCTGTTTCGATTGAGCGCGCCGCTGAGCGCGTCGTGCGCCGCGAGATAACGCAGCTGCGCCTCCGTCTTGCGCTGGCTCCTGCGGCTGGCGAAGTGTTGATAGGTGGCCATTGCGCCGATGAGCGCCAGCAGCAGCGACACGACCGTCACGATGCGCTGCAGCCCGGCGTTGGCGGCGTCGGCGCGCGCGCTCTCGTCGATCAGCACCCGGGACAGGCCGATCGGCCGGCCCTGGTGCATCACCGCCATGTCGACCACGCCATAGGCCTGCGGCCCGCCGTCGATGGCGTCCCGGCTGATTTCCACACGGGGGACCCCGGCCAGCAGTTGTGGGCGCAGGGGCGGGGGCATGGTCCGCCACTTCGGACCGCTGGCCGCGCCCGATTGCATCACCAGAGAGCCATCGAGGTCGAACAGCAGGAACCCGGCAATCGTGCCCTGCCCGTCGAGGCGGGACAGTTGCGCGCGTGTCGCGGCATCGAGCGGACCCTGGCCAAAGATGCGTCGTGGATCGGCCTGCGACCCGGCGAGCGAGCGGGTCCAGCGCAACGCGGACAACTCGGCGTCTTGCTTCAGCGCCTGGTCGGACTCCATGCGCGTCACCCAGCCCATGGTGGCGACCGTGAAGGCAAACACGACGATCCACAACACACCGGAATACCAGCGCACGGTCGATCGAGGCTTGCGCCTGCGTTGAGCATCCCCCTGCCCGTTGCCCATGCTGCCCCTGTATCCGTGTCGTTTGACGCACTATATAACGCGGCGCCGGCACGGTCGAATCCCGACGCCCGGCGGGGCTGGCGCTGCGTCCGGCCGGGCGACCGTTCGGCGCACGCACGATAACCCCGTGCGGGCCGGGTTCCGGGGCGCTATCTAGAATGTTTGGCCTACTGCAGAAAGCACCCCCCACCATGTCCCAGGGAACCATCCGCATCCGCGGAGCGCGCCAGCACAACCTCAAGAACCTCGACCTGGACATCCGCACCGGCGAGTTGACCGTGGTCACCGGACCCAGCGGGTCGGGCAAGTCGAGCCTGGTGTTCGACACCTTGTTCGCGGAGGGGCAGCGCCGCTACGTCGAGACCTTCTCGGCCTATGCGCGCCAGTTCCTCGACCGCATGGACAAACCGGCGGTGGACAAGGTCGAGGGCGTTCCGCCGGCGATCGCGATCGACCAGACCAACCCGGTGCGTTCCTCGCGCTCGACGGTCGGCACGATGACCGAGCTCAACGACCATCTCAAGCTGCTGTTCGCCCGTGCGGGCCAGCTGTTCGACAAGGCGACGGCGCAACCGGTGCGCCATGACAGCCCCGAGACCATCTTTGCGCAACTGCAGGCGCTGGCGGCGGACGGCGACCCCCGGCTGGTGGTGACGTTCCCGGTGGAACTGCCGGTCGACACCACGGCCGAGGAGATCGCACAGTGGTTGTCGGTCAGCGGCTATACCCGGGTGCAGGCCGAGCGCGAGGTCGAGGTCGCGCCGCACGCGCCGGACGCTTCGCCCGGTGCGGACAAGAAGCCCAAGTCCAAGGCAAAAGCCAAGGGCGCCTCGGAAGGGCCGGTGCGGCGCAAGCTGCTCGACGTGGTGGCCGACCGGTTCCGGCTCGGCAAGACCGAGCGCGCGCGCGTGCTCGAGGCGATCGAAGTCGCGCTCAAGCGCGGCAGTGGACGCATCAGCGTCTATGCATTGGGCGAGGACGATGCCCAGCCTCGCATCTGGAAATTCTCGACCGGTCTGCATTGCCCGGACAGCGACCTGCGGTATGCCGATCCGATTGCGTCGGCGTTCTCGTTCAACTCGGCGGTGGGCGCCTGCGAGACCTGCCGCGGATTCGGGCGTGTCATCGGGGTCGACTACGGCCTGGTGATACCGAACGACAAGTTGACACTGCGTGCCGGTGCGATCAAGCCGATGCAGACACCGGCCTGGCAGGAGTGCCAGGACGACCTGATGCGCCACGCCGAGGATGCCGGCATTCCGCGCGACACGCCGTGGAACAAGCTCAGCGCGGAACACAAGGACTGGGTCATCAACGGCTCGCCGCACTGGAACGGCAAGTGGAACCAGCACTGGTTCGGCGTGCGGCGTTTCTTCGAGTACCTGGAGACCAAGGCCTACAAGATGCACATCCGGGTGTTGCTGTCCAAGTACCGCAGCTACACCCCCTGCCCCCGTTGCGCCGGCGCACGGCTCAAGACCGAAAGCCTGTTGTGGCGCATCGGCGGCAAGGCCGACGCCGACGCGGTGATGGCGCCGCAGCAGCGTTTCATGCCGACCGGCGTGTCCTGGTCGCGCGATCAGCTCGAGGCCTTGCCGGGCCTGTGCCTGCACGACCTGATGCTGCTGCCGATCGACCGGTTGCGCCAGTTCTTCGACCAGCTGTCCGATGCACGGCGTGAGGGACTGGCCCCCGAGGGCGCGCCGGCGGCGCACGACCATGCCGAGAACAAGGCGCTCAAGCTGCTGTTCGAGGAGATCACGACGCGCCTGCGTTACCTGGTCGAGGTCGGCATCGGTTACCTGAGCCTGGACCGCCAGAGCCGCACCCTGTCGGGTGGCGAGGTGCAACGCATCAACCTCACGACGGCGCTGGGCACCTCGCTGGTGAACACCTTGTTCGTGCTCGACGAGCCCAGCATCGGATTGCATCCGCGCGACATGCACCGCATCATCCAGGCGATGCAACGCCTGCGCGATGCCGGCAACACGCTGGTCGTGGTCGAGCACGATCCGGCGCTGATGCTGGCCGCCGACCGCATGATCGACATGGGGCCGGGCCCGGGGGAACGGGGCGGGCAGATCGTGTTCGACGGCTCGACCCAGGATCTGCGCGGCGCCGACACCTTGACCGGCGCCTATCTGGGCGGGCGCAAGCAGGTCGGCATGGGGTTCCAGCGCCCGGTCGTGGCCAACACGCCGCGGCTGGTGCTCGAAGGTGTCACCGAACACAACCTGAAGAACGTCAGCGTCGAGATTCCGCTGCAACGACTGGTCTGCGTGACCGGTGTCAGCGGCTCGGGCAAGTCGACGCTGGTACAGGACGTGCTGGCACCGGCGCTGATGCGGCATTTCGGCCGCTCCACCGAGTCGCCCGGCGCCCACGATCGACTGCTCGGGGCCGAGTTGCTGGCCGACGTGGTGTTCGTCGACCAGTCGCCGATCGGCAAGACGGCGCGCTCCAACCCGGTCAGTTATGTCGGCGCCTGGGACGCGATACGCGAACTGTTCGCGAATGCGCCGCTGTCGCGCCAGCGCGGATACACCGCGTCGAAGTTCAGCTTCAACAGCGGGGACGGGCGATGCCCGACCTGCGGTGGCTCGGGTTTCGAACACGTCGAGATGCAGTTCCTCAGCGACGTGTACCTGCGCTGCCCGGACTGCGACGGCAAGCGGTATCGGCCCGAGGTGCTGGAGGTGCATATCGAGCGCCCGGTGTTGTCGGCGGCGCCGGCCAGTGCTCCGCCGCTGACACTGGGGCAGGCACGCACGGCAGGCACCGGCGGTACCGACACGGTGGCCAACCCGACCCTGGTGCGGCGCACGCCGCCGGTGGTCAGCCGCTTCGTCAACCTGAGCGTGGCCGACGTGCTGAACCTGACCGTCAGCGAGGCGGCCAGCATCTTTGCCGGCGACCGCGACGTGATCCGCGCGTTGCAGCCCATCGTCGATGTCGGCCTCGAATACGTCAAGCTCGGCCAGCCGGTGCCGACGCTGTCCGGCGGCGAGGCGCAGCGACTCAAGCTGGCCGGCTTCCTGGCGCAGGCGGCGCGCGACGGCAGCTCGAGCCGCCAACCCGTGGCACGCAACGGCAGCCTGTTCATGTTCGACGAGCCCACCACCGGCCTGCACTTCGACGACATCGCCAAGCTGATGCGGGCACTGCGCAAGTTGCTCGATGCCGGGCATTCCTTGCTGGTGATCGAGCACAACCTGGACGTGATCCGGGCCAGCGACTGGGTGCTCGACCTCGGACCCGAGGGGGGCGACGCCGGCGGCGAAGTGGTGGCCGTCGGCACCCCGAACGACCTGCGGCAACACCCGCGTTCGCACACCGGCAAGGCCTTGCGCGACTACGATGCCAGCGTGGGCCTGGGCGCCCATGCCGCGCAGGAGGCGCAGGCGGTGATTGCGCGCGCCGGAACCCGTGCCCGGCCCGCCGGCGGACCGGTGGTCGACGCGATCCAGATCGTCAACGCCAAGGAGCACAACCTCAAGTCGCTGTCGGTCGACATTCCGCGCGACCGCTTCAACGTGATCACCGGCGTCAGCGGCTCGGGCAAGTCGACGCTGGCGTTCGACATCCTGTTCAACGAGGGTCAGCGGCGCTACCTGGAGTCGCTCAACGCGTATGCGCGCAGCATCGTGCAACCGGCGGGGCGGCCCGAGGTGGATGCGGTGTACGGCATCCCGCCGACGGTGGCGATCGAGCAGCGCCTGTCGCGCGGCGGTCGCAAGTCCACCGTGGGTACCGCGACCGAAGTCTGGCATTTCCTGCGCCTGCTGTACGTCAAGCTCGGCGTGCAGCACTGCATCCACGATGGCGCGGCGGTCGCGCCGCAGACGCCGGACAGCATTGCCGCGCAGCTGCTGCGCCAGTTCCGCGGCCAGCACATCGGCCTGTTGGCACCGTTGGTGGTGAACCGCAAGGGCGTCTATACCGAGCTGGCCGACTGGGCGCGCCCGCGGGGCTTCACGCATCTGCGCGTCGACGGGCAGTTCCTGCCGACCACCGGCTTCCCGCGCATCGACCGATTCAAGGAACACACGATCGAATTGCCGGTCGTCAGCCTGGACGTGTCGGCCGACAACGAGGCCTTGTTGCGCGAGATGCTGGCGCGTGCGCTCGAACACGGCAAGGGTGTCGTGCATGTGCTCAGCGACATGGCCGGATTGCGCGAGGCGATGCTCGCGGGAACGCCGACCGATGCGATCGGCAAGCTGCAGGTGTTTTCCACCAAGCGCGCCTGCCCGGTGTGCAGCACCAGTTATGCCGAACTCGATCCGCGGCTGTTCTCCTACAACAGCAAGCACGGCTGGTGCCCGGAATGTGTCGGCACCGGTGTCCGGCTGACGCGCGAGCAGCGCAAGGCGCTGGACGATTCGGTCCGTGACGACAAGGATTCGGGCCGCGAGCAGACCTTTGGCGAGGTCGAACTGGAAGACGTGGCCGACGACGCCTGTCCGGCCTGCCAGGGGACCCGGCTGAACCCGACGGCACGTGCGGTGCGTTTCGGCGCCCAAGGCACGACCCACGCCGGCATCGGCATCACCGAACTGGCGCGCATGAGCGTGACCGAGATCCGGCGCTGGGTCGAGGCGATGCAGGCCGACCACCGGCTCAGCCCGCGCGAGAACGATATCGCGCGCGACCTGGTGCCGGAGATCCGCAGCCGGCTGCTGTTCCTCGAGGAGGTCGGCCTGGGTTACCTGACGCTGGACCGCGGCGCGCCGACGCTCAGCGGCGGCGAGGCGCAGCGCATCCGGCTCGCGGCGCAACTGGGCAGCAACCTGCAAGGGGTGTGTTACGTGCTCGACGAGCCGCCCATCGGCCTGCACGCGCGTGACAACCAGATCCTGCTGGCGGCGCTCAAGAGCCTGAGCGACAAGGGCAATACGCTGGTCGTCGTCGAGCACGACGAAGACACGATCCGGCGCGCCGACCATGTGATCGACATCGGGCCGGGCGCGGGCAAACGCGGCGGCACGCTGGTGGTCGAAGGCGACGTGGCCACCGTGATGGCGTCGGAGACCTCGCAGACCGGGCGTTACCTGCTGCATGCGATGCGCCATCCGATCAAGCCGCGGCGCCCGGTGGCGAGCGACGACGGGGCGGCGCCCCGGCTGCAGCTGCGCAACGCCCGGCTGCACAACCTGCGCGGCGTGGACATCGACGTGCCGCTGTCGCGCCTGGTCGCGATCACCGGCGTCAGCGGTTCGGGCAAGTCGACGCTGGCGCGTGACGTGTTGCTGGCCAACGTGCAGCGGGCCGTGGCCCGCAACAGCACCCGTGCCGGCCGCGAGGCCCTGGCCGGCGGCGAGGCGATCGCGTGGACCGGTTGCGACGGCGTCGACGGCTACGCGGTGGTGGACCGGGTGCTCGAGGTCGACCAGACACCGATCGGCAAGACGCCGCGCAGCTGTCCGGCAACCTACATCGGTTTCTGGGACATCATCCGCAAGTTGTTCGCCGACACGCTGGAGGCACGGGCGCGCGGATACGCGGCGAACCGGTTCAGCTTCAACACCGGCGAGGGGCGCTGCCCGTCGTGCGAAGGGCAGGGCATACGCACGGTCGCCATGAGTTTCCTGCCCGACGTGAAGGTCTTGTGCGAGACCTGCCGCGGCACGCGTTTCAACCCGGAGACGCTGGCCGTGACCTGGCGCGGCAAGAATATCGGCGACGTGTTGCAGATGGAGGTGGACGAGGCGGTGGAGTTTTTTGCCGCCATGCCGTCGATCAGCCATCCGCTGCAGCTGCTCAAGGATGTCGGCCTGGGTTACCTGACGCTGGGCCAGCCGTCGCCCACGCTCAGCGGCGGCGAGGCGCAACGCATCAAGCTGGTGACCGAATTGTCCAAGGTGCGCGACGACATCACGCGCCGGGGCCAGAAGGCGCCCCACACCCTGTACGTGCTGGACGAACCCACGGTCGGCCTGCACATGGCCGATGTCGAGAAGCTGATCCGGGTGTTGCACCGGCTGGTCGACGGCGGCCACAGCGTGGTCGTCATTGAGCATGACCTGGACGTGATCGCCGAGGCCGACTGGGTCATCGACCTGGGGCCGGATGGCGGCGACGCCGGTGGGTCCGTCGTCGCGGCGGCTACGCCGGAGGCGGTCGTCGAACAAGGCACGCATACCGGGAAGGCGCTGGCGCCGGTGCTGGCGCGTTGATCGGAAACCGGAGACCCGTCGGATGATCACCTTTTTCAACCACAAGCATGTGTTGCACCAGGGCAGGCAGGAGATGTTCCGCGGCCAGATGGTGCCGTGTTTCGAGCTCGCGGCCCGCGCCGATCACGTGTTGTCGGAGTTGACCGGCCGCAAGCTGGGGCCGGTGCAGGCGCCGCCGGCGTTCGAAGACGCGGTGCTGGAGCGCATCCACACGCCCGAATACCTGCGTTTCCTGCGCCATGCCTGGGACGATTGGGTGGCGCTCGACCCCGCCAACGTGGATCGGGACGCATTGCCCTCGGTCTGGCCCAACCACGGGCTGCGCAGGGACTGCGTGCCGGACAATTTTGCGGCCCGCATGGGGCTGTATGCGTTCGACACCGGGTCGCCATTGACCAGCGGCACCTGGGAGGCCGCGCGCGAGGGTGCCGGATGTGCGCTGGCGGCGGCGCGCACCGTGGCCGAAGGCGCGCGGGCCGCGTTCGCGCTGAGCCGCCCGCCCGGTCACCATGCCGGGGCCGATTTTTTCGGCGGTTATTGTTTCCTGAACAACGCCGCACTGGCGGCGCAGGCCTTGCGTGACCACGGGCTCGAGAAGGTCGCCGTGCTCGATGTCGACTACCACCATGGCAACGGGACCCAGGCCATCTTCTACGAGCGGGCGGACGTGCTGGTGACCAGCATCCACGGCGACCCGCAGACCGAATATCCGTTTTTTCTGGGACATGCGGACGAGACCGGCCGCGGCGCGGGTGCGGGATACAACTTCAACATGCCGCTGCCCCGGGGCAGCGGCTTCGACGTCTGGCGCGAGGCCTTGCGGTTCACGTTGCGGCGGGTTGCGGATTACCGCCCGCAGGCGCTGGTCGTGTCGCTGGGGCTCGACTCCTTCGAGGGGGATCCGATCTCCGGCTTCCGGCTCAAGAGCCCGGACTATTTCACCGTCGGTGGCGACATCGCCCGCGCCGGCCTGCCGACGGTGTTCGTGTTCGAAGGCGGTTATGCGGTCGCCCAGCTGGGCATCAATGCCGTCAACGTCCTGGAAGGGTTCGAGCGAATGGCGGCCTGATGGCGCCGGCCTGCGTGTCGGTGCGGCGCGGCGGCCGTTCGCGCCGGCGACATGTGTATGCTCTGCACCACCCATGTTGAGGAAATACTTCGCCCCGATTGTCCGGAACCGCTTCGGCTTCCCGCTCATCCTGGCGGGGGCGCTGGTGATCCTGATCGTCAACGAGGCAACCTACCGGATGGCGATGGGTACGCTCGAATGGGGCATCCAGCTGACCGATGCCCGCATCGCCGCCAGCCGTTCGCTGCAACTGCTCACCGATGCGGAAACGGCACAACGCGGCTACCTGCTGACCGACAACGAAGCCTATCTGGAGCGTTACCACGGCGCGGTCGCCCATCTGCCCGCCGTGCTCGATCCCACGCTGGAGTTCCTGCGTGCGCGCGAAGGGGCTGCGAAGCAGGATGCCGACCACCTGCAACTGACGGTGTCGCAGCGCCTGGCCGAACTCTCGGAAGCGGTTGCGCTGAAGAACGGGGGGCAGCCCGAGGCGGCGATCGCCGTGGTGGAGTCCGGCGCCGGTAAGAGCCGGATGGACGCGATCCGCGCATCGTTCGAGACGGCGCTGGACAACGCCGCGCACATGCAAAGTGGTGCGCGCATCTCCTTGTACCAGTCGCTGTTCGTGAACCGCATTGCGGTGATGAGCCTGACCTTCCTGGCCGTGCTCGGCCTGTACCTGTTCCTGAAGCAGCTGCGCGAGCAGTCGCGCGAACGCAGGCAATACGCCGAGCAGCTCGAGCGCGAGGTCGAGTCCCAGACCGACGACCTGCGTGCCCTGGCGACCTACGTGATGTCGGTGCGCGAGGACGAACGCCAGCGGCTGGCGCGCGAACTGCATGACGAACTCGGCGGCCTGCTGACGGCGGCAAAACTCGACCTGGCCCGCATGCGTCGCGGCGGCGCCTTGCCGACGGACCTCGCCGAGCGGGTCCAGAAGGTCAACGAACGGCTGAACGAAGGGATCTCGCTGAAGCGGCGCATCATCGAGGACCTGCGCCCGTCCGCGCTCGATCAGCTCGGCTTGACCGCCAGCCTGCGGGCCTTGTGCCAGGATGCTGCGGAAGGGCTGTGCATCGAGGTCGAACAGGCCTTGCAGGAGGTCGATCTGGCGCCCGACGTCAATCTGACGGTGTACCGCCTGGTGCAGGAGTCGCTGACGAACATCCGCAAGTATGCGCATGCGCGCCGGGTCGTGGTCCGCCTGGAGCAGCCGCGGCGCGGCGCGGTCCAGGTGTCGGTCCAGGACGATGGCGTCGGTTTCGACGTACGCTCGGCGTCGGTGGGGCGCCACGGCCTGGCGGGCATGCGCTACCGCGTCGAGGCCCATGGCGGCAGCATGCAGATCAGCTCCAGTCCCGGCAAGGGCACGCAGGTCAGCGCGTTCCTGCCATCGGCGTCGAACTGAGGCCCGGGCTACAGCAGGTCGCAGCGGCCCAGCAAGGCCTGGAGCGTCGCGGTCAGGGCGCCGTCGTCGGCATGCGACTTGGCGACGTCGGTCATCGTGTCGAGCACGTCGGGCGTGGCCCACCCGGCCTTCCAGCCGGAGAGCGTCCAGGCAGGGCCCTCGGCCTCGAGGTCCTGCATGGCCAGCAGCAGCGGTTCGGCCATGCGCGCATCCGAACGCACCTGGCATACCACCGACTCGACGGCAGCTGGCGCGCCGACCAGCAGGTGTGCGACCCGTTCCCCGTCCGATATGATGGCTCCGTCGATGCCGGCAGCCCGCCGCAGCGCGCGGGTCTCCTGGAACAGCTTGCCGATGGCAACGGCGTCGATCCGCAACGCACACACGCACAGGACGGTACGCATGATGATGACGGGTTTTCGTGGAACAGGTGCCGAGGCTGACATGGTCGGATTGTTTGCGTTCGGGCGGCCGGTTGCAGCCTCATTTGACGTACGCCGGGCGCTGGTTCCGGGCCTTGGCTGAGCGCAGGGGCCCGCGTGGCGACGATTCGCTGTTCCGAATGTCCGCTGCGCGACGTGGCGATGTTCGAGCCCATCGCCGACACGCACCGCTCCATGGTCGAGGCCTTGCGGTTGCCGCAGCAACACAAGCCGGCCGGCGCCACGCTGATCGCCGAGGGGCAGGACGACGCACCCCTGTTCACGCTGTTCGCGGGCTGGGCCTACCGTTTCAAGACGCTGCGTGACGGACGCCGCCAGGTGCTCAACTTCCTGCTGCCCGGGGATTTCGTCGGTTTGCAGGAAAAGGTGGCCGACGCCTCGTTGCACGGGGTCGAGGCGCTGACCGACGTCTGGTTGTGCCCGTTCCGGCGCGACGCCGTGTGGCAGATCCACCGCGGTGCGCCGGAGCTGGGTTATTCGATCACCTGGTTGGCGGCGCACGAGGAAGCCCTGCTCGACGAAAACCTGGTGTCGGTGGGGCGGCGCAGCGCGGCGGAGCGGATCGCAACCCTGTTGCTGGTGCTGTACAAGCGCGCCGCCGCCTTGCTCGACCCCGTGCCCCGGGACGGCATCGTGTTTCCGCTGACCCAGCAACTGATTGCCGATGCCATGGGGCTGTCGCTGGCGCACACCCACCGGACCTTGCGGCTGCTCGAGCGCGCCGGACTGCACCGCATCCGCGACGGCCGCCTGCAGATCGTCAACCCGGCGGCGCTGGAACGGCTGGCCGACGTCTGGGACGACGGACGACCCGCGATTCGCCCGCTGGTCTAGCCATGGCGCCGATGCGATCGCCGCGGTCGCCGGCCGGCGGCGTCAGTGGATGGGGAGCCGCCGGACCCGGCGCGTTCGCCACAAGCCCAGGCAACCCAGGCCGGCGACGATCGCCAGCAACGCCGAAAATCCCGCGACCGGCGACCATTGCAGCAGGAACCCCGAGGCCGCAGAAGCAGCCATGCTGCCGAACGTGTAGGTAAGCACTAACACGGCCGTGCTGTTGACCAGCGTCACGCCACTCTCGCGTGCGCCGATGTCGATCATGGCCAGGGTGTAGAGGCTGCCTCCGGCTCCACCCCAGATGAACACGACCGGCCATGCCAGCCAGCGGATCTGCGCCACCCTGGGCAACACGATGGTGGCCGCCAACGTGACACCCGCCAGCACCAGCATGCATTGCCGTCGGCCGGCGGCCGGGTCGACGAAGCGGTCCGCCACCAGTCCGACCGGAAACATCATCAAGGCACTGCCCAGGCCGCTGGCGGCGACCAGCAAGGCGGCGGACGCGGCGGTCAGCCCCAGCGCCAGTCCGTACAGCGGCAGGATGGATGTCACGCCGCTTTCGAAAAAGCCGCCGATGAATCCGGCCATCATGATGACCGGGTGTTGCACCAGCGCGTGCCATACGCCGCGGATGCCGACGGGCGAGGTCCTGGCGTCGGCGGCGGGCGGCAGCTCCGGCACCAGGAAGGTCCACAGCAGGCCGGCGAAGAGGAAGCCGATCGCGACCCCTAACGCGGCCGTGCTGGTCGGGCCGACCCAGACCAGCACGGCCGGTCCAATGACGAAGGTGGTGCCGACCATGGTTTCGAACAGCCCGACATAACGCCCGCGCTGGCCCGGTGGTGCAAATTCGGCCACGACCGCCTCGGCCAGCACCCAGCGCAGGCCGGACGCCGCGCCTGCCAGCAACTCGAGCACGAACCACAGGGCCAGGTCGTCCGTGAGTGCGAACCCCAGCGACGCCAGCGCCGGAACGCCGGCGGCCAGCCACAAGGCCGGGCGGCGCCCCAGTTGCTGCGCGACCCAGGAACTGAACGGCGTGAACAGGAAGATGCCGGCCCAGCCGCAGGCCGCGAACAGGCCGGCCACCGTGCTGGACACGTCGGCGCCCTTGAGCCGCAACAGCAGCAGCGGCAGCAACATGAAATAACCGATCAGCTCCAGGAAGGTGGAGCCGAAGATGGCTGCCAGGCCGAGACGGGCGTGGGGCAGGGGCTGGCGCGCTGTCATCGGGCAGTCCCGCCTCAGGCCGGACTGCGGCTCGCGATGCGCGACTCCAGCAACAGGTCCGCCATTTCGCAGAATCCGGCTCCGCGCTCCGAACGGCTCACATAATGCGGCAAATGGGTCATATCGGGCAGGAAACGGCGGATATTGGCGACGCCGACGCTGTTCTCGAAGGCTTCGAACATCAACTGGTCGTTCGTGGAGTCTCCGACATAGACCCAGCGGTGGCGTTCGGCGTCGAGGTCCCGTGCGTAGAGTTCGCGCACGATCCAGCGCGCACCTTCGAGTTTGTTGTGGCCGCCATACCAGGCGTTGACATGGATGCTGCTGACGGTGGCCGACATGCCCTCGGACCGCATGATGCGCACCACCCGGGCGATGTCGGACGCGGACAGGTGGGCGAATTCGCTGTGATCGATCGCAATATCGGTCTCCCGGCCGGCCGAGTCCTGGGCCAGCGTGCTGCCGGGCACTTCGCGCAACACCCGCTGCGCGACCTGCTGCATGCGGGCGAAGTTGGCGCGGCGGGTGGCTTCGTCCTGCTGGTACAGGCGGCGTACGCCGACCGGGACTTCGCCGTGCGGCGAATGGGCCGTCTCCCGCACCAGCGCGACCGAGCCGTTTTCCGGCACGATGGCGTCCACCGGCCAGCTGCGCGCGAACGGCAGGCTCCACCCGACCGGGCGCCCGGTGATCGCGATCACGTGCAGCCCGGCGTCCTTCAGGCGGCCCAGGGCCACCAAGGCGTCGTCGGTGATTGCGCCATCGGTCGTCAACGTGTCGTCAATGTCGGTGAAAACACCGAAAATCTGGCGCCTGTCGGCTTCGGGCCACTGGTCGAGCGGCCGCATGGCATTGCCGGTGGTCATCCGGCGGCCTGCAGGGCGAGGCCCGCGTGTTCACGCAGCGGATGGAAGTGGATCTTCGGAAACCGCTCCTGGGCCAGGCGCACGTCGTACGGCGAGGTGGTCAGGTACGCCAGCGTGTCGGCAGCGTCCCTTGCCATGCGGGCCGGATAGGCCTCGACGAAGGCACGCAGTTCCTGCGGGGTGTCGGCGGTGATCCAGCGCGCTCCCACGTATTGGCAGGACTCGAGCCGGATGTCGGCGTCGTATTCGCCCTTGAGACGGTGCTGCACCACCTCGAACTGCAGTTGCCCGACGGCACCGAGCAACATCGGCCCGCCGATCTCCGGGCGAAAGACCTGGATCGCGCCTTCTTCGCCCAATTGCGCCAAACCTTGCTGCAACTGCTTGGTTCTGAGCGGATTCTTCAGGATCACGGTCTGGAACAACTCGGGCGCGAAGAACGGCAGGCCGGTGAACTGCAACACCACCGAGCCGTCGGTGATGCTGTCGCCGAGCTGGACGCCGCCGTGGGTGGTGAAACCCACGATATCGCCGGCGAAGGCCTCCTCCACCGCTTCACGGCGCTGGCTCATGAAGGTCACGACGCTGGTCGGACGCAACTCCTTGCCGGTGCGTTGCACCTTGAGTTTCATGCCCGGCGTGTATTTGCCGGAGCAGATTCGCACGAAGGCGATGCGGTCGCGGTGCGATGGGTCCATGTTGGCCTGCACCTTGAACACCACGCCGGAGAACGCGGTTTGCTGCGGTTCGACCGTCGTGACCACGGGTGCGGCGCCGGCGCCGGCCTTGGGCGGCAACACCGAACTGATGCGGGGCTGGGGTGGCGGCGCGAGGTCGACCAGGGCGTCGAGCACCTCCATGACACCGAAGTTGTTGACGCCGGAGCCGAAGAACACCGGCGTCTGGTGACCGGCCAGGAATTCGTCGCGATCGAACGCCGGCGACGCGCCGCTGACGAGCTCCATGTTGGCCTGCGCCTGCTCGAAGTCATGGCCGAAGCGGCGCTGCAGCGTCTCGAGTTCAGCCAGGGGGATGGTGTCGAAATCCTGTGGCCGGCGGTCCTGCCCCGCCTGGAACACCGTCATGGCGTCGGTGCGCAGGTTGACGATGCCGGCGAAATGCTTGCCCTGGCCGACCGGCCAGGTCAACGGCACGCAGGACATGCGCAATTCGCGCTCGATCTCGTCGAGCAGTTCCAGCGGCTCGCGAACCTCGCGGTCCATCTTGTTGACGAAGGTGATGATGGGGGTATTGCGCTGGCGGCAGACCTCGATCAGGCGTCGGGTCTGGGCCTCGACGCCGTTCGCGGCGTCGATGACCATCAGCGCGGCGTCGACCGCGGTCAACACGCGGTAGGTGTCTTCCGAGAAGTCCTTGTGGCCGGGGGTGTCGAGCAGGTTGATGACATGGTCGCGGTAGACCATCTGCATCACCGAACTGGCCACGGAAATGCCGCGTTGCTTCTCGATCTCCATCCAGTCGCTGGTGGCATGCCGGCTGGCCTTGCGCGCCTTGACCGAGCCGGCGATCTGGATCGCGCCCGAGAACAGCAGCAGCTTTTCGGTCAGCGTGGTCTTGCCCGCGTCGGGGTGGGAGATGATGGCAAAGGTGCGGCGGCGCCGTGTTTCGGCCTGGTAGGACATGTCGTGTTGTGCGTGTGGGGACCGCGGCGGCAACGCCCGCATTCGGGCTCTGTGTGTGCGGGCACGGGCGTGCCGGGTCGGGAAAAGGTTAGAATTATCGCCTTCCGAGGAGCGTTGCAGTTCACGTCGATGTGAACGAGGCTCGGACAGCATGGCCAGGACTCTCCGGTTCCGGCCATCGCCCCAACGGCGCTCACCCACTGGTCTGTGTGGTGAGCCTCCCACCCGAGATTGCCCCCCAGCCAGTGCTTGTTCGCATACAACCATTGGAGTGAAGCATGAGCGCCGTATTGACACCGATTCAGAACCAGGACCACGAGATCGCCGACCTGAGCCTGGCCGCATGGGGCCGCAAGGAACTGGCAATCGCCCAGACCGAGATGCCCGGCCTGATGGCGATCCGCGAGGAATACGCCAAGTCGCAGCCGCTCAAGGGCGCGCGTATTGCGGGCTCCCTGCACATGACGATCCAGACCGGCGTGCTGGTCGAGACGCTGCAGGCACTGGGCGCCCAGGTGCGCTGGGCCTCGTGCAACATCTTCTCCACCCAGGACCACGCCGCCGCGGCGCTGGTGGCTGCCGGAACCCCGGTGTTCGCCTACAAGGGCGAGTCGCTGGCCGACTACTGGGACTACACCCACCGCATCTTCGAATTCGGCCCCAAGGGCTCGAAGGCCGAAGGCCCGAACATGATCCTGGACGACGGCGGTGACGCGACCTTGCTGATGCACCTCGGTGCACAGGCCGAGAAGGACATCAAGGTGCTGGCCAAGCCGTCCAGCGAAGAGGAAACCTGCCTGTTCGCCGCCATCCGCGCCAAGCTCAAGCAGGATCTGACCTGGTACAGCCGGCGTCTGAAGCACATCATCGGCGTGACCGAGGAGACCACCACCGGGGTGTTGCGGCTCAACGAGATGTCGGCCAAGGGGACCTTGTCGCTGCG
>JBFIDI010000057.1:0-17801 GCA_041581405.1 Burkholderiaceae bacterium | reverse complement strand
CAGACGGCTTCGTCCGCAGACTCCGCGGGCAGCTTCGTCTACAAGCCGCCGCGGCGTGGTGCGCCCGCCCGGCGGGTCGGCGGGGCCACGCGCGGCTCCGGCGACTCGGGCCTGGTGCTGCAGGTGCTGGCACCCGACCAGACCGGACTGACGACGCAGGCGCAACCGAAGCTGTACTGGTATGCCTCCAAGGCCACGAACACGTCGATCGAGGTGACGCTGATCGCGGACAACGCCGAGGTGCCGGTGCTGTCGAAGAACCTGGCGCTGACGACCGCGGGTGTGCAGTCCATCGACCTGGCACAACTGGGGATCACGCTCAAGCCCGAGACCGACTATGAGTGGTTTGTGTCGGCGGTGCCGGACGCCGGGCAACGGTCCAAGGACGTCACCAGCGGAGGCGCCATCCGCCGCGTGGATCCCGACCCGGCCGTGCGGGCACGCGCCGATGCCGCCGGTGAACGCGCGGCCCCGGGCGTCTATGCCGAGGCCGGGCTTTGGTACGACGCGATCGCCGCGTTGTCCAGCCTGATCGAACGCGACCCCGCCGACACCGTCCTGCGCAAGCAGCGGGCGGCATTGCTCGAGCAGGTCGGATTGCCCAAGGCCGCCGCGCACGACCGGGCCGGCGGTTCCTGACGCCCGTGCGGGCCGACCCTGCCAGGCCCGCTTGCGGCTGGCCGGGTCGATGCCCCGGACAGGGACGGTCTTTGCGGGTCCGACGCCTGGCAGCGCGCCATGTTCAGCGGAACACGCCGCCGTGTGTCTTGCGCAGTTCTTCCTTCTGCACCTTGCCGGTTCCGCCCACCGGCAGGCTGTCGACGAAGACCACGTCGTCGGGCAACCACCACTTCGCGACCCGGTCGGCGAGAAAGGCCAGCAGTTCGTCCTTGTCGACGGTCCGGCCGGGCTTGGGCACGACGAACATCAGCGGGCGTTCGTCCCATTTCGGATGCTTGACGCCGATGACGGCGGCCATGGCCACGGCCGGATGCGCGACGGCGGCGCTCTCCAGGTCGATCGAACTGATCCATTCGCCGCCGGACTTGATCACGTCCTTGGTGCGGTCGCGGATCTGCATCGTGCCCTGGGCGTCGATGGTGGCGATGTCGCCGGTCGGGAACCAGCCGCCCTGCAGCGGTGATCGTTCCCCCTTGAAATAGTCCTGCACGATCCACGGGCCGCGCACCATCAGTTCGCCCTGGGTGCTGCCGTCGCGCGGCACGGTCGCGCCGGCGTCGTCGACGACCTTGATGTCGACGCCGAACACGCTCTTGCCCTGGCGCGCGACGATGGCATGTTGCTGCTCTTTTGGCAGCGCCAGGTCGCGGGGCGTCAGCGTGCCCATCGTCGCCACGGCCGTGGTCTCGGTCATGCCCCAGCCGTGGCGCACCTCGACCTGGTATTCGTCCGCGAACTTGGCGATCAGCGCCTGCGGCATCGCCGAGCCGCCGACGCCGGTGCGCCGCATCGTCGAAAAACGCAGCTGGTTCTGCTCGACATGCGCGAGCAGGCCTTGCCAGATGCTGGGTACGCCGGCGCTGATCGTGACCTGTTCGTCCTCCATCAGCGTGTACAGGGATTCGCCATCGAGGCGTGGCCCCGGCAGCACCAGCTTGGCGCCGGACATGGGTGCGCCATACGGAATGCACCAGGCGTTGATGTGGAACATCGGCACCACCGGCAGGATGGTGTCGCGGCACGAGACGGCCAGCACGTTGGGCATGCAGCCGGCCATGGCCTCGAGCACGATGGCGCGGTGCGAATACAACACGCCTTTCGGATGGCCGGTCGTGCCGGAGGTGTAGCACAGCGCCGCCGCGGTGTTTTCGTCGAACTCCGGCCACGTGAAGTCGTCGCTGCACGGGGTTGCGAGTGCGTCGTAGCCAATCAGCTTGTCGACGCCTTCGATGGCCGGCATGTGGGCGTCGTCCGACAGGCAGATCCAGTGCTTCACGCTCGGGCAGTGCGGGGCGATGCCCTTGATCAGCGGCGCAAACGTCGCATCGAACAACATCGCCTTCTGTCCGGCGTGGTTGATGATGTAGATCAGCTGCTGCGGGTGCAGGCGCGGATTGCAGGTGTGGATGACCATGCCGCTGCCCGAGACGCCGTAGTAGGCCTCGAGGTGGCGGTGGTTGTTCCAGGCAATGGAGCCCACCACGTCGCCGGGCTCCAGGCCGAGCCCGGCCAGCGCGTTGGCCAGCTTGCGCGCACCCCTGGCGCAGTCGGCATAGGTGTACCGGAACAGCGGCCCGTGGGTTTCCCGCGAGACCACCTCGACATCGCGGTATTGCCCCGCCGCATGTTCGATCACGGCCGAAATCAGCAAGGGGCGGTTCATCATCAGGCCGGGTTGCAGCATGGTGGGTGTCTCCTGGGTGTGTTCCGATTCTGCGCACGCAGGCTGGCTCGCCTGCTGGCCTCGATGCTAGCAGCCGCAAACTGCGCAATGGTGCCCGCGCGCCAAGCAAAAAGGCCTCTGCCTGGACGGCAGAGGCCCTGGTGTGCTGCGCACAGGCGTCGTGTCAGGCGCGTGTCCGTCGGCGCACGATCCAGCCCATCAGGCCCAGGCCGGCCAGCAACATGCCGTAGGTCTGGGGCTCAGGGACGGCGGCGACGACCGTGCGCTGAAAACAGCCATTGCAGGTGCTTGCGAGGGTCAGGTAGGAGCTCCAACCGTTTTCAGCTCCGGGGCCTGCGTTCGGATCGGGCTGCGACTCGTCGTAGAAGACATAGAGGATCGACAACTGGCTGTCAACGTAGGAGCCTGGGGCGACGGGTCCGTCGGATGGCGCATAACTGCCAAACTCGAAGCTGATCGATTCGCCCGCCTGCAGCGTCACGTTGCTGAGTTTCGGTCCTTGTCCGAAACTGAAATCGTAGGGTGGGCCGGAAATTCCGTTGGTCGAGAACGTGCCGCCATGCGTGAAGGAGTAGGACACATAGGCGGAACTGACACTGAAACCGTCCGGCAGCTCACCGGCAAAGTCGCCGTAGTTGTCCGGGTTGATGTCGCCCTCGAACGGGGCAGAGTCCGCATCCAGCGTCAACGTCACCATCACCGGTATGGAATCCGTGGGTCCGACGTTGCCCGCAGGCGACACGAAAGTCAGTGTTCCCGTCGGGATCGGGCTGATGGAGACCAACGCCCAGGCCGGGTTGTGCAATCCTGCAAGAATCAGCAGCCCACCGAGCCACAGGGGTTTCATGTTCATCCGGATGTCCTTTCTTGATTCGTGTGGTGCCGTCGCGCGGCGCCGAGCTTGTCGCGCCTTGCCACGACATTCACGGGCAGAAAAGCAAAATACAGGCCATATGCTGGAGAACGCCGTGATTTCTGGCAATCTGTCGCGCCATACCCCCCTATTCATGGGGCCGGACAACACGTGACGCGACGGTTCATGGTGTTGTTGGCGGGTGATGCCGGATCGCGTGACACCGTGCCGGGAAGGGGTGTACAGAAATCCGACAGGCCGATAGCCATGTCGGGCATGCCGGTCTAGCCGGGTGGCGAGAAACCCGTGCGGGCCGCGATTACCCGCTCACGCGTGGCACAACCCTCCACATGGTCGTTGACCAGTCCCATCGCCTGCATGAACGCGTAAACGGTGGTCGGTCCGACAAAACTCCAGCCCCGTTTCTTGAGGTCCTTGGACAAGGCGATCGATTCGGCTGAGGTGGACAGGGCCTTCAAGGCGTCTCGCGTCATGCGGGCGGGGCGTGTGGACGGGTCCGGCTCCCAGCGCCAGAAATAGGCGGCGAGCGAGCCGAACTCCTCGCGCAGCGTCAGGGCTTGGCGCGCATTGTTGATCGTCGACTCGATCTTGCCGCGGTGGCGCACGATGCCGGTGTCCAGCATCAGTCGCGCAACATCGGCGTCGCCGAAGCCTGCCACCGTTTCGATGTCGAAGTTGGCGAATCCGTCGCGGAAGGCCTCGCGCTTGTTCAGGATGGTCAGCCAGCTCAACCCGCTCTGGAAACCTTCCAGGCAGATCTTCTCGAACAGGCGGCGGTCGTCGGCGACCGGAAACCCCCATTCGGTGTCGTGGTAGTCGCGGTAGGCCGCGGTGGAACGGCACCAGGTGCAGCGGGCGACCGCGTGTTCGTCCGCGTAGAGGCCGTCGGGCAGGGCGCTGGTCATCGGTGGGCGCCTACAGCCGCAGCACGCGACCCGGATTCATCAGGTTGTGCGGGTCCAGCGCCCGCTTGATCGCACGCATCATCTCCAGCGCCACCGGCGGCTTGTAGCCGGGCAACTTGTCGACCTTCAGGCTGCCGATGCCGTGTTCGGCCGAGATCGAGCCGCCGAATTTCGCCACCGATTCGAACACCAGCGTGTTGACGGTCGCCTCGTTGTCGCGCAGGAAGGCCGCGGCGTCCACGCCTTCGGGCGCCTGCACGTTGTAGTGCAGGTTGCCGTCGCCCAGGTGGCCGAAGTCGACCATGCGGATGCCCGGCAGGGCCTCGGCCAGCAGGGCGTCGGTGGTCGCGACGAATGCGGGAATGCGCGAGATCGGGATCGAGATGTCGTGCTTGATGTTCAGGCCTTCGATCGCCTGCGCGATCGGCAGGTTTTCGCGGATCTGCCACAAGGCGCGGGCCTGGGCGATGCTTTCGGCGACGACGCCGTCGGTGATGCAGCCTTGTTCCATGCCCGCTTCGAGCAGGCGTTCGAACTGGCTACGCGCGTGTTCCTCGGACTCGTGGTCGGACACCTCGAGCAATACGCACCAGGGTGTCGTCTCATACAGCGGCACGGGCGACTGCGGCATATGCCTGGCCACCAGCGACAACGCGAACTGCCCCATGACCTCGAAGCCGGTCAGCCCGGCGCCCAGCGTCTTGTGCGCCAGGCCCAGCAGGGCCACCGCATGTTCCATCGACGGCACGGCGGCCCAGGCGGTGAGTTGCGCGGCCGGCAGCGGCACCAGCTTCATCGCCGCGGCGGTGATGATGCCCAGCGTGCCTTCCGAGCCGATGAACAGGTTGCGCAGGTCGTAGCCGGTGTTGTCCTTGCGCAGGCCGCCCAGGCCGTTCCAGATCTCTCCCTGCGCGGTGACGACTTCCAGTCCCAGGCACAGGTCGCGGGTGTTGCCATAACGCACGACCTGGGTGCCGCCGGCGTTGGTGCCCAGGTTGCCGCCGATGGTGCAGCTGCCTTCGGCCGCCAGGCTCAGCGGAAACAGGAAACCGGCCTTGGCGGCCGCTTCCTGCAGGTTCTGCAGCACGCAGCCGGCCTGGGCGGTCAGCGTCAGGTTGCCGGCATCGAGCGACTGGATCTGGTTCATGCGCTGCAGGTTCAGCACCACCTGCCGGCCGGACGCATCGGGCACGGCGCCCACCACCATGCTGGTGTTGCCGCCCTGCGGCACGATGCTCACGCCGGTGGCGGACTGCATGTCGGCGCACAGCTTGACGACCTGTGCCACTTCGGTGGTGCTGGCCGGCCGCACGACGGCCAACGCCTGGCCGCGGCTGCGCTTGCGCCAGTCCTGCTCCCAGGCGGCCAGGTCGGCATCGGGGTCGTCGTGGGTCAGCACATGCGGGTCGCCGACGATGCGGCGCAGGCCCTCGAGCAGGGCGTGTGAGGAATCGGACATGGGCAAGGGCAGGGATGGGTTGAAGGGTTCTGTCTGGTTTCGGGATTCAGGATTCGGTCGGTGACGGCGGCACGGCCTTGCGCAGGCGCAGGCGTACATGCAGGGCACAGGCGACGAACAGCGTCACGCACAGCGCGACCTGTGCCATCGCCAGCCAGTTGCCCGGCGGCTTGTCGCCCCAGGCGCGCACCACGCCTTCGGTGAAATACAGCCAGACCATCAGGCTGACCCAGCGGTAGGTGTACATGCGGTTCTTCAGCAGGCCGGCCAGCGGGACACACAGCGGCAGCGCCTTGAGCGCGAGCCAGGAGCCGCCGGGGCGCAGCGGCGCCAGCCACAACTCCCAGGCCAGGCTCAGCAGGATCATGCCCAGCAGGCTGCCCACGGCCAGGGTGCGGGTCAGGGAAACGGTCGGATCGGAGGATGTGTTCATGTCAACCGCGCGCGAGCGGCGGGTCGGAAGGGACGGGCGACCCATTCGGGGGCCTGGGCAGGTGCGGATGTGGGGCGGGTCTCATCGTGGTGGCATCATACCGGCCATGCCCATGCCGCCTCGCCTGCAGTCCTTGCTGGACGATCTGGCCCATTTCCCCTGGAGAAACACCGTCCTGACGCTGCGCGAGCGGTTCCGGGACGACCGCCTGGGACTGACCGCCAGCAGCCTGACCTTCACGACCACCATCGCGCTGGTGCCGCTGTTCACGGTCGCGCTGGCGATCTTCACCGCGTTCCCGATGTTCGGCAAGCTGCAGGTCGTGTTGCAGCGATGGCTGGTCGACAACCTGGTGCCGGACACGATCGCACGCCAGGTGCTGGGTTACCTGACGCAGTTCGCCAGGCAGGCCAACCAGCTCGGTGGCGTGGGCCTGGTGATCCTGCTGGTCACCGCGCTGGCGTTGATCCTGACCATCGACCGCACGCTCAACGGCATCTGGCGGGTGCGGCGCAAGCGGCGCCTGGCGCAGCGCATCCTGGTGTATTGGGCGGCCATCACGCTCGGGCCGCTGGTGCTGGGCGCCAGCATCACGCTGACCTCGTACGCGGTCGGCATGTCGCGTGGCCTGGCCGGCGGTGCCCAGGGCGGCATCGGCCTGCTGCTCGACGCGCTGCAGTTCCTGATCCTGGCCTTCGGCGCCGCCGCGATGTACCGGTATGTGCCGTATACCCAGGTCAAGTGGTCCCACGCCCTGGCCGGCGGCCTGTTCGCGTCGGTCGCGATGGAGGTCGCCAAGAAGCTGCTGGTGTTCTACCTGGCCATGGTGCCGACCTACTCGGTCGTCTACGGCACCTTTGCAACCGTGCCCATCATGCTGGTGTGGATCTACCTGGTGTGGGTCATCATCCTGCTGGGCGCCGTGATCGCGGCCTACCTGCCCAGCCTGCTGGCGGGCGTGGCCCGTCGCGGCCTGGGCGCCGGCTGGCAGTTCCAGCTCGCGCTGGAAACCCTGCGCCTGCTGCAGCAGGCGCGCGATGTCACCAGCCGCGGCCTGACCGTGCCGGAACTGGCCAAGGCACTGCGGGTCACCGCGCTGGGCATCGATTCGTCGCTGCAGGCGCTGGTGGAACTGGACTGGGTGGCGCGGCTCGACGACGACTTCGGCGACGAGGGCCCGCGTTACGTGTTGCTCGTGGACCCGCAGGTCACGCTGCTCGAGCCGCTGGTGCAGTCGCTGCTGCTGCGCCACAACTCCAGCACCGATGCCATCTGGGAGCGGGCGCAGCTGGGGCAGGCACTCCTGGGCGAGGTCTTGTAGGCTCCGAGGCCGCACACAGCATCAGCCGCGACGTCATCCTGGCGGCGGCTTGCCACCGGCGCCGGACCGACGTACCCTTGAACCGTGGCCCCAGGCGCTGGCGGTGGCGGCTGCAAGCCGAAGGGCCGCCGCACCGGCGTCGACGGCGACATGGGTCGTGAGACCATCCCTGTCGTTGCGACACAGGGCGGATCGGGTCCCGGCGCGGCTCGCGGAGCCCGCGCCATCGGCCAGCCCACGACGTGTCCCGGCAGGGTGTCTCATGGTGTTCGATCGTTCCGCACGCGGTTGCCGCGCAGCCGTGTTCGGTCACCCTCGAGGAGGACTCCATGGAACTCGGTGCTTTTTCCATCAGCCTGGCGGTGAAAGACCTTGCCGCTTCGCGCGCGTTCTACGAGAAGCTGGGCTTTTCGGTGTCTGCCGGCGACCCGGCGCAGAACTGGCTGATCCTGAGGAACGGCGATGCCGTGATCGGCATCTTCCAGGGCCTGTTCGAACGCAACCTGCTGACGTTCAATCCCGGCTGGGACAGCCAGGCGGCGAAACTGCCGGCCTTTGTCGACGTGCGGGAGATCCAGCGCCGATTGAAGGCGCAGGGCATCACCATCGACAACGCAGCCGACGAAAAATCGTCCGGTCCGGCCAGCTTCGTCGTGGTCGATCCCGACGGCAACCGGATCCTGTTCGATCAGCACGTCAACGGGCCCGCCGTGCACTAGGCGCGCGAGGGTGTCCGGCGGGCGGCCCCCCGCCGGCCGTCATTGCCAGACGTCGCGCAGCGGCGTGTCCGGCGTGTAGTGGTGCGCCACCTGTGCCTGCAGCAGTTCCGCGCTGGCCAGTGCGTCGGTCATGGCATGGTGCGGCCGGTACCGCGGCAGGCCGTAACGCCCGCGGCTGTCGGCCAGCCGGATCGACACCCACGGGGGCTTGCGGCCCAGCACGCGGTCGACCAGGCCGCGGGGCTGCCCGCGGTGCATGCGCGCCTCGAGTTCCATCGTGTCGACGACCGGAAACCGGATGCCTTCGCCGATGCGCGACACGAGGGCCGCGTTCAGGAACTGGCGTTCGATGTCGCAGCAATGCACGACCAGCACGTGGCCGGCGATGACGTCCAGCAATTCGCCCAGGATCTGCTCCAGGTCCGGCGCGTGCAGGACCTGGCTGTCGGTGATGCCGTGGATGGTGACCGATTCCGCGCCCAGCGGCGCGCGGGGCTTCACGATCCAGTGCCGCGAACGGCTGCTCTCGATGCGGTCCAGGTGCATCGGCACCAGGCCGACACTCACGATGCCGTCGCGTGCGGGATCCAGGCCGGTGGTCTCGACGTCCAGCGCGATCAGCGGCGCGCGCGACAGCGGTGTGTCCGCGGCAACCATGCCCGCGGCGTAATAGGTCCGCAGCCGCGGGTCCCGTGCCTGGCCGGCCAGCTCGGCAAACACCGTGGGCCAGTCCGGGGGGCCCGCTTTCGCTGCGCCCGGGCCCCGCAACATGTCGGCATGCAACACGGTGGCGGCCTCAGGCGATCCGACCGGGCTGGTAGCGGAACTTCAGGTAGGTCTGCGCATGGCTCAGGATCTGGAACGCGTCACGCAGGCTCTTGCGTTCGAACTCCGAGAGTTTCTCCGGCTCGATGCTGTTGTCGGGCTCCAGGCCAGCCGCCATGTCGTGGGCCTGGTTGCGGATGCGCACCATCGAGATGAACTCCAGCGCATCGTGCAGGTCCTGGCCGCGGCCCTGGGGCAGGACGTCGGCCGCGATCACGTCGCGCAGGCGGTCGAACGAATTGCGCGCGCGCGAGCCGATCGCCAGCGCATGGACCCGGATCAGGTCGACCATCGGCGCCGTGCCCCGGCGCTTGAGGTTGATGGCGTTGGCATGCCGGCCGTCGGGTTCGAGCACGAAGTCCTTGAAGAAACCCAGCGGCGGCGTGCGCAGCAGCGCATTGCGCGCCATGCAGGCCAGGAAACGCGTGTTGGCGCGGGCCTTGTCGGCGATCAGGGTGCGCAGCCGCTCGGAGAACGCGGTCTGGCCCCAGACCCCGTCGAGGTCGAAGAAGATGCTGGCCGCCAGCAGCGTCTCGGGTGTCGGTTGCTCGATCCATTGGCGGAAGGTGTCCTGCCACACGCGCAGGCTCTGGCGCCAGCGGGTGTTGGTGGCCATCACGTCGCCGGTGCAGTAGCTGTAGCCGCTGCGGGCCAGGCCGTCGCTGACGAAGGCGGCCAGTTGCCGGAAGTAGTCGTCGTGCCGGTCCGGGTCGAAGCGGTCGTCGAGCACGAGTGCGTTGTCCTGGTCGGTCACCACCAGCTGTTCGTGCCGCGCCATCGATCCCAGTGCGAGGAAACAGTAGGGCACCGGCGGCGGGCCGAGTTGCTGTTCGGCCAGTTCGAGCAGGCGTTGCTTGAAACCGCGGCCGATCAGCGCCATGGTGCTGCCGATCACGCGGGAATTGGTGTCCTGCTCGGCCAGGCGCTGGAAGCAGGCGCGCACGTCGGTCGCCAGCGAGGCCAGCCCGTCGACATCGTTCTGCTTGGCGATGCTGCCCACGACGAACAGGCTGCTCTGCGACTCGTGGCGCAACACGTCGGACAAGGCGATGACACCCAGGGGCTTGTCCTGGCGCAGCACCGGCAGGTGGTGCACCTTGTGGCGCAGCATCGCCAGGATGGCCTCGAACACCTGCTGGTCGTGCCGCAGCACCACCGGGTCGGGCGTCATGATGTCGCGCACCGGTGTGTTGTAGGGCAGGCCTTCGGCCACCAGCCGCGAGCGCAGGTCGCGGTCGGTCAGGATGCCGACCATGCGGGCTTGCGCGTCGGCCTCCGGGCCGAGGATGAGCAGGCACGAGACGCCGGCGTCGGCCATGCGACGGGCCGCGTCCAGCGCCGTGGCCGACTGCTCCATGCATACCGGCTCGCGTGCGATCAGGGTGTCGACCGTGACCGAGGTCAGCTGGTTGCCTTCCTCGCGCCGCGACACGACCTGGCGCAGGCGCACCCGGTCCTCGGTGGCGACCAGGTCGGCAAAGGATTCGTGGTTTTCGAACAGCTCAGTGAAGACCGGTTCGGGCACCAGGTACAGCAGGCTGTCCTCCAGCGCGCGGGCCGGAAAACGCACGGTCTTGCGGTGCAACAGGCCGAACTCGCCGAAATAGCCGCCTTCGTTCATGCGGTCGTACAGGCTGCCGTCGCGGTGGAACACCTCGACGGCGCCGCTGCGCACCAGGTGCAGGAACTGCGCCGGCTCGCCGAATTCGACGATCTGCGTGCCGGCCTTGCAATACCGCACGTCGGTGGCCGAAGCCACCCGATGCTGCACCTGCTCCGGCAGTGCCTTGAACAAGGCGTGGCCCTGCAGGAAGTTCAGGATCTCGAGTTGCTCGTCCTGCATGGCGTACGGGCCGATCCGGTGGGGCGGGCCCTGTCGATCACCGCGCCCCGCGCGGCTCCGATGCCAGGCCCTTGACCACCGACACCGTGGCAATCAGGAGCACGACCGTGAACGGAAGGCCGGTCGACACGGCCATCGCCTGCAAGGCCACCAGGCCGCCGCCGAGAATCAGCGCGATCGCGACCAGGCCCTCGAACACGCACCAGAACACGCGCTGCGGAGTCGGCGCGTCGACCTTGCCGCCGGCGGCAATGACGTCGATCACCAGCGAGCCGGAGTCCGACGAGGTGACGAAGAACACCACCACCAGCACGATGGCCAGGAAGGAGGTGATCTGCGCCATCGGCAACACATCGAGCATCTGGAAGATCTGCAGCGGCAGCGCCGCTTCGGCGACCGCCTTGTAGCCGTCCTGGACCAGTTGCGAGATCGCGGTGCCGCCGAAGACGGTCATCCACAACACACAGGCCAGCGACGGGATGATCAGCACCGAGACGATGAACTCGCGCACCGTGCGGCCGCGCGACACGCGCGCGATGAACATGCCCACGAACGGTGACCAGCTGATCCACCAGGCCCAGTAGAAGGCGGTCCAGCCCTGCGAGAAGTTGGCGTCTTCGCGGCCGAACGGATTCGACAGCGCCGGCAGGTATTCGACGTAGGCGCCCAGGTTGCTGAAGAAGCCCGTCGCGATGGCCAGCGTCGGGCCGACGGCGATCAGGAACAGCAGCAGCAGGATGGCCAGGATCATGTTGATCTCCGACAGCCGCTTCACGCCGGCGTCCAGGCCGGCCAGCACCGACGTCAGCGCGATCGCGGTGATGCCGATGACCAGCACGATCTGCGTCGTTTCCCCCAGCGAAATGCCGAACAGGTAGTTCAGTCCGGCTGCCGCCTGCGAGGCCCCCAGGCCGAGCGACGTGGCCAGGCCGAACATGGTCGCGAGCACGGCCAGGATATCGATGACGTGACCGGGCCAGCCCCAGATGCGCTCGCCGAGCAGCGGGTAGAACACCGAACGGATGGTCAGCGGCAGGCCCTTGTTGAACGAGAACAGCGCCAGGCCCAGCGCCAGGATGGCGTAGATGGCCCAGGGGTGCAGGGCCCAGTGGAAGATCGTCGCCGCCATGCCCAGACGGGTGGCCGCGGCGGCATCGCCGGCGGCCGCGCCGAGCGGGGCCCAGTCGGTCCGCGCGCCGTTTTCGACGGTGGTGCCACCCAAGGAACTGCCGAAATGCGACAGCGGTTCGGACACGCCGTAGAACATCAGGCCGATGCCCATGCCGGCGGCGAACAACATCGAGAACCAGCCCAGGTAGCCGTAGTCCGGCTTGGCCAGCGTGCCGCCCAGGCGCACCTTGCCCAGCGGCGAGATGGCCAGGCCGAGGCAGACCAGCACGAAGATGTTGCCGGCACTGATGAAGAACCAGTCGAGGTTGGACGTGAGCCAGCCGCGCAGATCGCCGAACATCGGCTCGACCTGGGTCTGGAACATCAGGGTCAGCAACACGAAGGCGACGATGGTCAGGCCCGAGATGGCGAACACCCGGTTGTGGATGTCCAGGCCGAACGGCCCGACGTTCAGGACGATGTTGTCCTGTCCGATCTTGTAATCGGTATTGATGGGAGTGACGTCGCCGTCGGGCACCATCGGGTCTTTGGACGCAGCCATTTTTATATGCTCTCCTGTAGCTGGGTTGGGTGTCGATGCGAATGACGGCATTCGGCCGATGGCGGGCACCGGGTCCGGCAACCGGTCATTGCAGGCGGTCGACCTTAACATGCGTCAACTGCGGCAGCAATGGCAGGCGCGCCCCGCGCGGTCGCGGCGCCGACACGCACGCGGGTGTCAACCGGGCGTGCGGTCCGTGCCGGGCTTGTCGAGCGACGATGCGCACGGCATGTCGAGCAACGTGTCGATGGGGGCCGGCGCATGCCACAGAAAGCCCTGGCCGTATTGCACGCCGAAGCTGCGCAACATCGCCGCGACCGACGCGGTCTCGATGCCCTCGGCAACGGTCTTCTTGCCGGTGGCCTGCGCCACGTCGCAGATCGCACGGACCGCGGCCTGGTCGTAGGAGTCGCCCTCGAGCTGGCGCATGAACTGCCCGTCGATCTTGAGCACGTCGACCGGCAAGCTCTTGAGGTAGGTGAACGAGGACATGCCGCTGCCGAAGTCGTCCAGCGACACGCTGGCACCCAGGGCGTGCAGCCGATCGAAGAAGGCGATCGATTGCTGCAGCTTGGTGATGGCGGATGTCTCGGTGACTTCGAAGTACAGGCTGCGGTGGTCGAAGGCCACCGTCTGCATGCGATCGATCAGGAACTGCTGGAACTCGGTATCGCTGACGGACTGGCCGGACAGGTTGATCGACAAGGCGTCGATGTTCGACAACCGGTGCCCATGGCGCGACAACCAGTCGAACACCGCGCCCACGACCCAGCGGTCGATGCGCGTAGCCAGCGCATAACGCTCGGCCACCGGCAGGAAGGCGCCGGGTTCGACGATGCGGCCATCCTCGACCATGCGCAGCAACACCTCGCCGCGCAGCCGGCCGTCGTCATGGGCGCAGATGGGCACGATACGTTGCCAGTACAGCCGCATGCGACCCTCGTCGAGTGCGTTGTGCAGCCGCTGCACCCAGTTCGTGATGCCGCGTTGCGTCTGCACGCCGAGGTCGGAGTCCACGTACAGGTAGACCCGGTTGCGGCCGGCTTCCTTGGCGATGTAACACGCCGAGTCGGCTGCCTGCATCACCGCGGTGACCGAACTCCAGTGCTCGCCGAGCATCACCAGTCCGATGCTGGCGCCGATGTGGAAGGTCTGGCCGGACTGCGCGAAGCGGTAGTCGTCGATGCTCAGGCAGATGTGTTCGGCCAGCTGGCGTGCACTGACCGGGTCGCAGCGCGACAGGATGACGGCGAACTCGTCGCCGCCGATGCGCGCGACCACGTCGCTGGTGCGCACGATGCGCCGGATCAGCGCAGCGACTTCGCGCAGCAGCTGGTCGCCGCCACTGTGGCCGCAACTGTCGTTGACGATCTTGAAGCGATCGAGGTCGATGAACAGCACCGCATGGCGCTGGCGTTTGTCGGGTGCCGCCATCAGGGTCTGGTGCAGCACGCGTTCGAACTCGTCGCGGTTGATCAGGCCGGTCAATGCGTCGTGCGCGGCGCGGTGGCTGACCTCGGCGTGCAGCTGCTCGAGGTCTTCGCTGCGCTGCACGGCCAGTCGCATCTGGCGCACCGCCAGCACCGCGAAGGCCGACGCCACCAGCAGCAGGGCCAGGCACATCGCCCACGCCGTCGTGACCTGGGTCCGCACCGCATCCAGGTATTGCGCGTTGACGCGGTGACGCGCGTGGTTGCTGTCCAGCAGCACCTGCTGGATCGGCGCCGCGACGCGGTCGAGTTCGGCGTTGAGCGCGACCAGGCTGCCCGCGTCGAACACCGGCAGTTCGTCCCCGGGGCCGAAATACCGGTCGGCGACGGCGGCGAACTTGCCGAGTTCGGTCAGCAGCTTGCGGTAGCTGGGCAACTCGCCGATCAGGCGCCGGCTCAGGCCGTCGCGCACGTTGTCGTAGCGGCTGGCGAAGATGCCGTAACGCAGGACCAGCCGGACCATCGCCTCGCCCTGGCCGCGATCGCGCAGGGCCGCGTCGATCTCGGAACCCAGCTTGAGGTGTTCGACCTGCAGCTGGAACATGTCCCATTCGCCCATCGTGCGGCCGTCGCTGACGGTTTCCTCGATCGCCTGCAGCTGCACGGTCTGCAGCGTCATCATGCCGGCCATCAGCAACAAGGCGAGCCCGCCCAGCACGGCCAGTACGCGATTGATCGTCCGGCGGCGCTGGTTCATCGGATGGTGGTCGCCGACGGTCCTACCGCACCGTGATGCGCGTGAGTTGCCAGATCGAGCGGGCGTAGAAGATCTCGTTGCGCGTCTCGGGACGGTCGTCGAAGGGGTAGACCAGGAACAAGGGGCCCTTGTCGCGCACGCCGATCACCTTGCCGTCGATGCGCCGTGCCAGCAGCGGACCGAATCCGGCTGCATCGTCGATTGGTACGTCGACCGCATAGTCGTTGAGGGCGACCATGTGCAGGGTGCTGCCCCTGGCCGCGACCGCGTCGAGTACGTCCTGCAGCCGCGGGCCGCTGAAGGTCACGGCCTGCTTGAACCAGGGTGTCCAGGTCCGGAAGCTGTGCGCCGGCAGTGCGTCGAGCATCGCCGCATCGAACCGGACCTGGGTTTCGCCGTTGCTCCCCGCGATGGCGCCGTCGATCGTCAGGATGACCGGCTGCTGCGGCGACTGCGCAACCACCGGCCCCGACCAGGCCATCAGACCGACACCGAGGACGACCAGCATCCTGCTCACGAGGGCAATCATTGTTCTTCTCCTGCACGACGAGGCCACAAGAACCGGATTCTAGACAGCCGCACGGTCCCCCGTCGATGCGGTTCTGCCCGCGGCGGACCTGCCGGCGGCGTCAGCGGATGGCGAACGGCGCGCGCAGGAACCCCCGGAACCGTGCCCGTCCGCCGCGCACCGGTGCCTCGGTGAGCCGGTAGTGCGGGAACCGCGCCAGGAAGCGCCCGATCGCGATGCGGCCTTCGAGCCGCGCCAGGCTCAGGCCTGCGCACTGGTGGATGCCGAAGCCGAATGCCAGGTGCCGGTTGTCGCGCCGCCACAGGTCGAGCCGGTCCGGTTGATCGAACTGGGCGGGGTCGCGGTTGGCCGCGCCGATGCACAAGGTCACCAGCGCGCCGGCCGGCAGGTCGACGCCGCCGATCGTGCAGGCCGCGGTGGCGCGGCGGTTGCCCAGCTGGTTGGACGACTCGAAGCGCAGGAACTCGTCCACCGCGCTGTCCAGGTGCGGTTCGAGCGCGGCCGGGTCATCGCGGTAATGCGTGATGCGCTGCAGCAGCTCGGCCCGGGCATCGGGCCATTCCTGCAGCGCCACCAGCGCATTGCCGATCAGGTTGGTCGTGGTCTCGTGGCCGGCATTGAGGATGAAGATGCAGTTGTGCAGCAGTTCCTGCTCCGACAGGCGGCCGCCGTCGGCGCCGTCGGCTTCACCCTGGATCAGCCGCGTCAGCACGTCGTGTTGCGGGTCGCCCGGCTTGCGCCGGCGTTCGGCGACCAGTTGCTCCAGGTACCGCAGGAATTCACTCACGCTGCGGTTGCCCAGGGCCTCCTGCTCCGGCGTCAGCGCCGGCTCGAGTGCACCCAGGATGGCCAGCGACCAGCCGCGCAGCGGGCCGCGGTCGGCATGCGGCACACCGAGCAGGTTGCCGATGACCTCGACCGGGATCGCGCTGGCGAAGTCCTCGATCAGGTCGCCGTGGCCCCGGGCCTCGATACCGTCGAGCAGCTGGTCGACCAGGGTGATCAGGCCGCCTTCCATCTCGCGGATGGCGCGCCGCGTCAAGGCCCCCATGATCAGCTTGCGCACGCGGGTATGCAGCGGCGGATCGTTGAACACCAGGCTGGTCGTGTGGTGGTCGAACAGCGGCGCGGGGTTCGCCGGCCCGGCATCCGGGCGCCACGGCGCGTGCAGGTACTTGGGCGCGAACTCGACCTTCTTGTCCGAGCTGAACAACCGGGCGTCGCGATAGACCGCGACCAGGTCCTGGTAACGGGTCAGGAACCAGCTGCCGTCGGGCATGACGCGCACCGGCCGGGTCGCGCGCAGCAGGTCGTAGACCGGATACGGATTGGCGTAGAAATCGGCCGGCAGGGCGCGCAGGTCGAAATCGTCCGCGATCTGCCGCGCCCGCGCGGCCGTCATCGGCGCCGTGGCAACGACCGGGCTGGTGGTCATGCTTGCAGGAATCGGTGTACGGCGGCCAGTACCGCGTCCGGCGCCTCGAGCATCATCGCGTGCCCGCCCGGCACCGTCACCACGGTGCCTTGCCGCGCCGCACCCACCAGCGACTGCGCCGCCTTCGGGGGAGTCATCTGGTCGTGCCGGCCGAGCACGAACAGCGTGGGCGCTGTCACCCTGGCCATGGCCGCCTCACCGCCGGCGTAACTGTCGCAGGCCTTGAAACCGGTGTGGAAGATGTTCACGCGCGGATTGCTGGCCAGCACCCGGCGCATCAGCGCGCGCGAGCCGCCGTACAGCCAGGTGCCGGGGCCCAGGCTCGACGGCGGCGGTGCCAGCGTGCTGTGCGAGAAGGTGTTGACCAGCGAAATGGCCTTTTCCGGATCATTCTGCGATGCCTCGAGCAATACCGGCGAGACCTTCATCGGGAACGCCACGCCGACCAGCACCAGGTGGCTGACGCGTGCGGGCGCGCGAGCCGCCGCCTCCAGCGCAATCAGCGCGCCGAAGCTGTGGCCGACCAGTGCCGCCTTCTCGACACCGGCGGCGTCCATCAGGGCCAGCACGAAGTCGGCCGCCGCCTCGACGCTGGCCGGCGGGTCGCCGGCGCTCTTGCCGTGTCCCGGCAGGTCGGGCGCGAGCACGTTCCAGCCGTGGTGCGCCAGCGACCGGGTCTGCAGGATCCAGACGCTGTGGTCGTTGAGCACGCCGTGCAGGAAGATCACGGTCGGCTTGGCCGCGTCGAAGGGTTTGCCACCGGTGTAGCAGAAGGTCTTGCTGCCATGGACGACGAGTTCCATCATGCACCTGCCTTTTCCGCGGCCCGCAACGCGCGCTTGAGGTCTTCGAGCAGGTCGGCCGGGTCTTCGAGTCCGATCGACAGCCGTATCGTTCCTTGCGTGATGCCGCCCGCGGCCAGGGCTTCGTCGCTCATCCGGAAATGCGTGGTGCTGGCCGGGTGGATCACCAGCGAGCGGCAGTCGCCGACGTTGGCCAGGTGGCTGAACACCTGCAGCGCATCGACGAAGGCCTTGCCCTGGGCGCGGCTGCCCTTGAGGTCGAAGCTGAACACCGAGCCGGCGCCGCGGGGCAGCAGCTTTTTCGCCAGCGCATGGCTCGGGTGCGACTCGAGCAGCGGATGGCCGACACGTTCGACGAACGTGTGGCCGGCCAGGAATTCGACCACCCTGGCCGTGTTGTCCATGTGCCGCGCCATGCGCAGGCCCAGCGT